>NZ_JBTUJH010000093.1:0-18477 GCF_058343375.1 Alterinioella sp. | reverse complement strand
GCCAGCCAGATGGAAGGCGCACGCCTTGAGCGCACCGTGGTCGACGTGGCCAGCGCCGATGGCCAGGTGCAACTGCGCGCCACCGGCCAGGTGGTGCTGTTTGACGGCTTCATGCGCGTCTACGAGGAAGGGCGCGACGATACCCCCGACGACAAGGTGGTCGATGACGACGACAAGCGCCTGCCCCAGATCACCGAGGGCGAGGCCGCCGACAAGCGCCGCGTCACGCCTGAGCAGCACTTCACCCAGCCGCCGCCCCGCTATACCGAGGCGACCCTGGTCAAGCGCATGGAAGAGCTGGGCATCGGCCGCCCCTCGACCTATGCCTCGATCGTCACCACGATCCAGGAACGCGAATATGTCCGCAAGGAAAAGAACCGCCTGTTTCCAGAGGATAAAGGCCGCATCGTAACGATATTTCTGCTGAATTTCTTCCGCAAATATGTCGGCTATGAATTTACCGCCAATCTGGAGGAAGAGCTGGATGACGTGTCGGCAGGCCAGCGTGATTACAAGGAAGTTCTGGCCCAGTTCTGGCGCGATTTTTCCGCCGCAATCGCTGAAACCTCTGAGCTGCGCATAACGGAAGTGCTGGACAAGCTGGACGCGGCCCTGGCACCGCAGCTGTATCCGCCACGCGAAGATGGCTCTGACCCACGCATCTGCCCGCTTTGCGGCACCGGCAAACTGCATTTGAAAACCTCGAAAACGGGTGGCTTCGTTGGCTGCGGCAATTACCCTGAATGCCGCTATACGAGGCCGATCGGCGGCGCGAATGAAACCCAGGCCGGGGACAAGGTTCTGGGCGAAGACGGGGATGATGTCATCACGCTGCGTTCCGGCCGGTTCGGACCCTATGTGCAGCGCGGTGAGGCAACGCAAGAAACCCCGAAACCACCGCGCGCATCGCTGCCCAAAGGCTGGAGCGCGGATGCCATGGATCTGGAAAAGGCGCTGACGCTGTTGTCCTTGCCGCGCCAGATCGGGGTGCACCCGGAGGATGGCGAACCGGTCGAGGCTGGCATTGGTCGGTATGGGCCTTTCGTAAAACACGGCCGGATCTATGCCAATCTGCCAGAGGTCGATGAGGTCTTTACCATCGGCATGAACCGCGCAGTGGAGCTGATCGCCGAAAAATCCGCCAAACGCGGTGGGCGGTCTGCCGTGGCCCCGCTCAAGGAATTGGGTGAGCACCCCGAAAACGGCGGGCCGGTGAACGTAATGGCAGGCCGCTATGGTCCCTACGTGAAATGGGACAAGATCAATGCCACGATCCCCAAAGGCACGGAACCTGCCGACGTGACCATGGACATGGCCATTCAACTGATTGCCGAACGCGCGGCCAAGGGCGGCAAGAAGAAACCGGCACGCAAGAAAAAGGCGTCATAGATTTACTTTTGAAATGGGATCGAATTGCTGCGCAATCCGATCCATGCGAGGGGCCAGCCCCTCGCGCTCCCCGAGGTATTTCCTCCAAGATGAATAAAATTCGTCTAAAATTCGCTTCTTCTTTGTGAAAATACTCTGGGGGAGGCCGCCTTTGGCGGGCGGGGGCAAGGCCCCCAATGCCTTTCAGACCGGACCGAAGGGTTGAACTGCGCGATGTCCTCGCCAACATGAAGGCAAGAGATCCGAGCGAAAGTAGGACATGACCGAGATTGCCCCCTTGTCACCCCGCCCCGAGGTGCTTGAATTTCTACTGACCCGCCGGTCTCGCCCGGCCAAAACACTTGGTTTGCCAGTCCCTGATCGGGCCATGGTCGAGACCCTTTTGCAGGCGGCAGCGCGCAGCCCTGACCATGGCAAACTGGAACCCTGGCGCTTCATCGTGCTGGAGCGTGCCGCGTGTCAGCGGTTGGCGATCCTTACTGGCATCCGTGGCGAAGAGGCCGCAATAGACCCCGAAAAACTCGAGAAATCGCGCCGCTGCTTTGCCGAGGCCCATCTGGTTATTGCCGTGATTTCAGGGCCGACGGAGTCGGAAAAAGTGCCGCAGGTGGAACAGATCCTGTCTGCCGGTGCAGTGTGCCTGGCGCTGGTCAATGCAGGCCTTGCCGCCGGGTGGGGGGCCAATTGGCTTACCGGCTGGATGGCAATGGACCGGGAGTTTCTGACCCGTGGTCTGGATCTTGCGCCACATGAATTTGTCGCAGGCTTCGTTCATCTGGGCCGCGAAGGCGCGGTTCCGCCCGAACGCCCGCGCCCCGACCTGGCCCGCATCACCACCTGGATATCTGAATGATCCTGGGTGATTTCCTGCGCGCCCTCAGGCAATTGCCAGACCGGCGCTTTGCATCTGTGCTGTTTACCGGGCTGGCGCTGACCGTGGCCCTGCTGGTCGCGGTCTACTGGCTCTTTACGCAGCTCATCGCCTGGGTCTTCCCCGAGACCCTGACCCTGCCCTGGATCGGCGAAATCGGCGGCATTTCGACCGCAATCGGGTGGGCGGCGGTGCCGGTCATGGTGTTGGCCTCGGTCTTTCTGATGATCCCGGTGGCCTCGGCCTTTACCGGTATTTTCCTCGACCGGATCGCAAATGCGGTAGAGGACCTACATTACCCAGATTTGCCCCCCGCGCGGGCGGTGGGTTTTGTCGAAGGGGTCGCAGATGGGTTGAAATTCATGGTGCTGCTGCTGGCCGTGAACCTGCTGGCGCTGATTGGCTATATCTTCTTTGCCCCGCTCGCGCCGCTGATATTCTGGGGCGTAAACGGATTTTTGCTTGGCCGTGAATATGCGCAACTGGTGGCGCTGCGGCGTCTGGATGGCACCGGGGCCTCAGCGTTTCGCCGCCGCAATCGGGTGCAGATTTTTGCCGCGGGCGTATTGATGGCGGTGTTGCTGACGATCCCGGTGGTCAACCTTCTGGTGCCCATTCTGGGGGCCGCGACATTCACCCACCTGTTTCACCGCCTTAGGGCCAGGACCTATTGATCCTGCCCCTAAGGGGTCGGGCCGCCGAAGCGCCTGAACAGATCAATATCTTCCATGGTGATCCAACCGCCGAGGATGATGCCCACGACAATCCCCCACAGCACCAGCGCTATCGCTGTGGTCTGCAGGAATTTGCGTTTGAGCCGTGGATTTTCAGGTGCCGAACCCAATGTTCCCTTGACGGTTGTGCCAGCCTCGCCCTGCGTGGTCAGGCGCAGCGGCAGGATGACAAAAAGCGTCATGAACCAAATAACAGCGAACAGGACGCCTGCGGAAAACGGTGCCATCAGATCTGCTCCAGTTCTACAAGCGTGCCGGTGAAATCCTTGGGATGCAGGAACAGAACCGGTTTGCCATGGGCCCCGATCTTGGGTTCGCCGCCACCCAGCACACGCGCCCCTGCGGCTATCAGCCGGTCGCGCGCGGCCAGGATATCTTTGACCTCGTAACAGATATGGTGAATGCCGCCCGACGGGTTTTTCTCAAGAAAGCCCGTGATGGGGCTGTCGGCACCCAGCGGGTGCAACAATTCGATCTTGGTATTGGGCAAGTCGATGAACACGACGGTGACGCCGTGGTCGGGCTCATCCTGGGGCGGGTTCACATGCGCCCCCAGAGTGTCGCGATATTGCGCGCTGGCGGCCTCCAGATCCGGCACCGCGATGGCCACATGGTTCAGCCGTCCGATCATTGTTGCGTCCTTCATTTGGGTCTTTGCCGCATATGCGCTGTGATGGAAGAAAATGGCAAGTGGCGCGTCGCCGCGCCCCGGCGTTCACAAACTGTCAACCTTGAGCCTGTCTAATTGAAAACAGAATCGCCTTGGGGGCTTTTGGACATGGACACCGACACAGATAGACCGGATCAGGAATTGCCTTTCTTCCACCCGAAACCGACGCCACAGCGGCCCCTTGCGGGCTTGACCATTCTGGCCGTGGAAGACAGCCGTTTCGCATCTGAAGCATTGCGGCTCTTATGCCTGCGCTCCGGTGCCCGGATCAGGCGGGCCGATTGTCTGGCCTCGGCGCATCGCCATCTGAAAACCTACCAGCCCTCGGTGGCCATCGTCGATCTCGGGCTGCCCGATGGGTCCGGCCTGTCCCTGATTTCCGAGATGAACCGCGCCGCGCATCGTGTGCCCGTGCTGCTGGCCACGTCAGGGGCGGAACGTCAGGCTGCGGCGAAATCGGCGCTGGCGGTCGGGGCCGATGGTTTCCTGCCGAAACCGGTTGATACCCTGGCCGCCTTCCAGACCGAGATTTTGCGCCATCTGCCAGAGGATATGCGCCCGCAAGGGCCGCGCCCGCTGGACGGCACCGTGCTGCAACCGGATCAATTGGCGCTGCGCGAGGATCTGGCCCATGCGCTGGAATTGCTTGATCAGGACAGCCCGCCAATGGGGTATCTGCGCCGCTTTCTTCTGGGGCTGGCGCGATCGGCCCATGATACCCGCCTGCTGGAAACGGCACAGGCCTTGCCCGGCAAGCTTGCGCAGGGCGATCGCGCGCGCCTCAGGGCGCAGCTCAGCTCGAAAATGGCGGGGATGGCACCGGTCTGAAGCGGTTCGCGCTGGTGCCGCTTTGATACCGGCGGGCTTTCAGATGCATTTCGGGAAGGTCGAGAAGCCGCAGTCAACCATGTAGCAAGTTGATTTAGAGCGCGTCGCGCCACCCCCCGAAGGCTCAGCGCAACAGGCCCGGATCAGCCCCCATATCAAGCCCGGGGAAAACCTGCCCCTCAAGCGTTGCGCGGTCGGTGCCAAAAAGCCCGGCCATCGCCCAGGCTGCATAGGCGCGCAGGTCGCGGGTTGGCATCAGGTCGCGCCGGTCGAACAGATCGGCCTCCTGCAGCCCCGGCCAATCGCCCAATACCCGCCCGCCGCGCAGCGCGCCGCCGGCCATTACCAGCGCCGATCCGGTGCCATGATCGGTGCCGCCGCTGCCATTTTCCCGCAAGGTGCGGCCAAATTCGGTCATCGCCAGAACCGTGGTGCGGTCCCATTCCGGGCCAAGCCCCGCGCGCAGCCGCAAGATCGCGGTAGCCAAATGGCCAAGCGCGCGCCGGAGGGAGCCGCGCTGCGCGCGATGTGTATCCCAGCCGCCAAGCGAGAAACTGGCGATCCGCGCATCGGCGCGCAGCCGTTCGGCGGCGAAATCGGCAATCGCTGTGGGGCTTCCGGCAGGCGCGCTGCTTCGGGTCATCGCGCCCATATTTGCCATCATCTCATCGCCACCTGCATCTCCGAAACCCCCATAAAGCAGGTCGGAATAAAACTGCGCATCCTCAAATGCGGCCTGAAACAGCGGATCTTCCTGATAGACCAGCCCCAGCAGATCCGAGGTTGCCGGCGACAATGACAGGCGCGAGGCGGGCGACCATGACACCGACGGGGCCGGCCCGCGCAGGATCAGTGCCTCCTGCCGACCCACGGCCAGCGCGGTTTCGCGTGTCGTGCCGTGCAAGGTTTGCAAAAAACGGTTCAGCCAGCCATTTTCATGCACCCCTCCCTCAGAACCTTCAGACGTTCCCGCCTCCAGCAGATCCTGGCCGTCGAAATGGCTGCGCGCATTGCGATAGGGGGTCGAAACGGCATGCGCAAACCCCAACTCGCCCGCCTGCCAGAGCGGCGCGAGGTCTTGCAACCCCGGATGCAGCGCAAAGAACCCGTCCAGGTCGCGGGCCCCATTGGCCGGGCCGATCTCAAACCCCGGCCGGGCCGCCGCCAGGCCCGGATCGCCATAGGGCTGGATCACGTCCAGCCCATCCATCGCGCCGCGCAGAATGATCACCACCAGGCGGTTCTCGGTCGGCAGCGAGGCCAGCGCCACCGGCGTGATCAGCGGGCTGGCCGCTGCCGAACATCCCAGAACGGCCGATCGCAGCATCATCTCGCGGCGGGTCATGGTGGCCATGTCAGCTCCTCATGAAATCGGGCGAGGCCAGGATGATCCCGACCCCTTCGGCGCGCGTTTCGGCCCGCGCGGCGGCCCAGTGCAGGGTCTCGCCCGCCGTATCGCCCAGACAGGTGGTGACGAAGTCGCGCGGATCCGGCAACCGGCGGCGCATCCGCGATGGCACCGACATGGCCCAGCCAACCCGTGCCGCCAGCGCAGTTGGATGAATCCATTCCGGGTCATCATCGAAAAACCCGTCCGGGCCCGCCGCCCCCTGCCAGCGCTGCCCCATCGCCACCATCGGAAGATTGGCCCATTGATTTATGGCCCGATGCGGGGCCTGGGCGATCCGGTCGGGAACCACGCCAAGCGCGCGCAGACCCGAGACCACGAAATGAAACGGCCGCTTGACCCGGCCGGGTCCGGGTGCCCAGGCCGCATCATGGGCCAGCATCGCCTGCATCACCGCCGCCAGGTCGCCGCCGGTTTGCAGATAGGTCGCCGTCATCGTGTCCACCAGCCCCGGATCGGGTCGGTCGGACAGGAAATAATCCGCCAGTTTGGTGCTCAGATGCCGGGCCGTCTGCGGGTGCAGCGCCAAATCGCGCAAGGCGTCGCGCAGATCATCCAGCGATGCCGGACCCGCCCCGCCATAGCGCATGCCCAAAATCTCCTCGGGGCCAGGTTCGGCATTGCCGGGGCGAAACACCATCTCGCGCCCGCGCGCCAGCCCGATTCCGGTCAAAAGCTCGGCCATCTGGCGCACATCGCGCTGCGTGTAGCCGGAATTGACACCAAGCGTATGCAATTCCAGCAATTCGCGCGCCAGGTTTTCGTTCAGACCGCGGCCACGGGCCAACCCGTTTGGCGAATTCGGCCCGATCGAGCCATCCTGATCGAGGTAGAGGATCATCACCGGATGCAGGATTGCCGCCTCCAGCATGTCCCCGAACCGCCCGGCCAGATGCGGGCGAATGGCCGCGTCGATATAGGCCGAGATCGAGCCCTGCATCACCGCGCGCTGGCCCACGGTGGTGAAGTGATCGGCCCAGAACCATGCCAGACGTTCGCGCAAGCCATCTTCGGTCGCTACCCCGCGGGCCAGCGATATGGCCAGCTGCCGGGACCTGGCCGCGCGCATGATACCGCGCGCCGCGGCCCGACGTTCGGCCCCGTTTTCGGCCCCGCGCGCGGCGCGCAATTCCGACCGATAGGCCTGCGCGGCAAGGGCGCGGGTGGCGAAATCTTCCTGGCGGTAGCTCTGCGCCATCCGGTCGGGGCCGGTCAGCCGCTCGATCAGCGCCTCGGGATCAGGCAGGCGAAGGCCCGGGCGCAATCCGGTGCCGAACCGTATCTGGGCAAGCGTCGCGCGGCTGGTCATGGGGTGGGGTCCGAGCAGGTTGTTCGCCATCACCCTAGCGCCGCTGCACGCCAGCCCGAAACGATATCTGGCCCGCGCCGCTAATCTTGCGGGATAACGCGCAGGCCCAGTTCCATCAACTGTTCGGCTGCCGGCTCGGATGGGGCATCCATCATCAGATCTTCGGCGCGCTGGTTCATCGGAAACAGGATGACCTCGCGGATATTGGCCTCATCGGCCAAGAGCATCACGATCCGGTCGATCCCGGCCGCACATCCGCCATGCGGCGGCGCGCCATAGGTGAAGGCATTGACCAGGCCGCCAAAACGCTTGCGCACTTCCGCCTCATCATATCCCGCCAGTTCGAACGCCTTGAACATGATCTCGGGCTGGTGGTTCCGAATCGCCCCCGACACCAGCTCATAGCCGTTACAGGCCAGGTCATACTGATAGCCCAGAGCCTCCAGCGGGTCGCCCTGCAACGCCGCCATTCCGCCCTGCGGCATCGAAAACGGGTTATGGGAAAAGTCGATCTTGCCGGTTTCCTCATCGGCCTCATAGAGAGGGAAATCGACGATCCAGCAGAACGCGAACCGGTTTTGTTCGGTCAGGCCCAGCTCATCGCCGATCACCACACGGGCGCGGCCGGCAACGGCCTCAAAGACCGACGGCTTGCCACCCAGGAAAAACGCCGCATCGCCTTTGCCCAGGCCCAGTTGCAGGCGGATGGCCTCGGTGCGTTCCGGCCCGATATTCTTGGCCAGCGGGCCGGCGGCTTCGGTGCCGTTTTCACCGTCGCGCCAGAAAATATACCCCATCCCCGGCAGACCCTGTTCCTGTGCGAACTTGTTCATCCGATCACAGAATTTGCGGCTGCCGCCGCCATGGGCCGGAATGGCGCGGATTTCCGTGCCTTCATGCTCCAGAAGCCTGGCAAAAATGGCAAAGCCGCCGCCGCGAAAATGCTCCGACACATCCTGCATCTTGATCGGGTTGCGCAGGTCGGGCTTGTCAGTGCCATACCAGCGCGCCGCATCCTTGTAAGAGATCTGCGGCCACAGTTTATCGACCTTGTGACCGCCGCCGAACTCCTCGAAAATCCCCTCGATCACCGGCTGGATGGTGTCGAACACATCCTGCTGCGTGACAAAGGACATCTCCATGTCCAACTGGTAGAAATCGGTGGGCGAACGGTCGGCGCGCGGGTCTTCGTCGCGAAAACAGGGCGCGATCTGGAAATATTTGTCAAAGCCCGACACCATCAACAGCTGCTTGAATTGCTGCGGGGCCTGCGGCAGGGCGTAGAACCGGCCCGGATGCTGGCGGCTCGGCACCAGAAAATCACGCGCACCTTCCGGGCTGGAGGCGGTGATGATCGGGGTCTGGAACTCGTTGAAACCCTTGGCCCACATGCGTTGCCGGATTGATCGGACAACATCGGAGCGCAGCTTCATATTGGCCTGCATCTTTTCCCGGCGCAGATCAAGAAAGCGATAGCGCAGGCGGGTTTCCTCCGGATATTCCTGATCGCCGAATACCATCAGCGGCAGCTCCTGCGATGCGCCAAGCACCTCCAGACCGCGCGCGAAAACCTCGACCTCACCGGTGGGCAGGGTCGGGTTTATCAGGCTCGGGTCGCGCGCCAGAACGATGCCGTCGATGCGGATGCAGAATTCGGACCGGATATTTTCGAGATCAGCAAAGACCGGGCTGTCGCCATCGGCGATGACCTGCGTGATGCCGTAATGGTCGCGCAAGTCGATGAACAACACGCCGCCATGGTCGCGCACGCGGTGCACCCATCCCGACAGGCGCACGGTTTCGCCAACATTGTCTTTGGTCAATTCGGCGCAAGTCTGGCTGCGATAGGCGTGCATGGGGGGGGTCCCTTCGGGGCTGGAATATCACCGCGCCGATACAGCGCCTCAGAGCCGGGAAGTCAAGGCATCAGACGCGCAGGTGACGACCCATTGCGCAAAGCCCAATGGCAAACGCTTGTATTTGCCGCAGAATTCGGCACTCTACAAG
The DNA here is from genome assembly GCF_058343375.1 of Alterinioella sp. Classification (NCBI taxonomy): domain Bacteria; kingdom Pseudomonadati; phylum Pseudomonadota; class Alphaproteobacteria; order Rhodobacterales; family Paracoccaceae; genus Alterinioella; species Alterinioella sp. The sequence goes on along the minus strand of NZ_JBTUJH010000093.1, from coordinate 9,261 downwards.
CTCTAAAAGACCGGAACATATAAGGGGACAGAAAGGAAGCGGGTCAATGTGGGAGCGTCTTTTTGACCATATGATGCGCAGCTTCGTCAGTGTGGGTCGCCTTGACGTGACCCTGGCGAATGGTCAAAGGCGCAGCTATGGGGGCGCGCCGGGGCCGCAGGTGGCGATGCAGTTTCGCACGCCCGATCTGCCCCGCAAACTGGTGCTGAGCACTGAAATGGCCCTGGGCGAAGGCTATATGAACGGCGATCTTACGCTTGAGGGCGATGACCTGCGCGGGTTTCTGGCCTTTCTGGCGATGAATGCCGAGCGTTCAAACCATCTGTGGTGGCGCCGGTCGACCTATTGGATGCGCCGGGCCCGGCGCCGGTTCGATCAATGGAACCCGGCCCACCGGGCCCGCGAAAACGTGGCGCATCACTATGATCTTTCGGCGCGGCTCTATGATCTGTTCCTGGATTCGGACCGGCAATATTCCTGTGCGTATTTCACCCGACCCGACCTCAGCCTTGAGGACGCGCAAGCCGCCAAAAAAGCGCATATTGCCAAAAAGCTCTGCCTTCGCCCGGGGATGCGCGTGTTCGAGATCGGCAGCGGATGGGGCGGGCTGGCGCTGAGCCTGGCGCGCGATCACGGGGTCGAGGTTCTGGGCGTGACGCTGTCGAGCGAACAACATGCCTGGGCCACCGAACGCGCCCGGGCCGAGGGGCTTTCAGACCGGGTCCGGTTCGAACTGAAAGATTACCGCGCTGTGACCGGACAGTTCGACCGCATCGTCTCGGTCGGCATGTTCGAACATGTCGGCGTGCCGCATTACCGGCAGTATTTCGACGTCGTGCGCAACCGGCTGGCAGATAGCGGCGTGGCGCTGATCCACACTATCGGGCGCGCCGCGCCGCCCGGCACCACAAGCCCCTGGATCACAAAATACATCTTTCCCGGCGGCTATGTCCCGGCCTTGTCCGAAATGAGCCAGGCCTTTGAAAAGGCAGGGCTCTATCAGACCGATATAGAGATCTGGCGGCTGCATTACGCCGAAACGCTGAAACATTGGCAGGACCGGTTCGAGGCGAAATCGGACCAGGCGGCAGCGCTTTATGACGACCGGTTCGTGCGCATGTGGCGCTTCTACCTTGCCGCCAGTGAAATGACCTTTCGCCATGGCCGCCAATGCGTGTTTCAGGTGCAACTGGCCCGCGCCCAGGACGCCGTGCCGCTGACCCGCGCCTATATGGCGGAATAACCCCCGGCAAGATGCGCCATCACGGCCGGGATCTCGCCGCGCAGCGCATTGCCCAGATGCAACGCGGTGGCGCTGTCCAGCATGTCGGGCGTGACCACCGCCTCCGCCACCGCGCCGCCGGCCAGCAATTCGGCCCGCAAGATCCCCGGCAGGCAGCCGGAACTTAGCGGCGGCGTCACCCGGCGGCCATCGGCACAGGTGACAAAGAGGCTGGTGATCGTGCCTTCACAAATCTCACCGCGGTCATTCAGGAACAAAAGCTCGTCAATGCCGGCGGGCAGATGGTCGCGGGCGCGGTCATACAGGGCGCGCTGCGTGGTCTTGTGGCGCAGCCAGACATCCGAGGCGTCCAGGCGCGGGCCGGCAAACCCGACCCGCCAGGGCCGTTGCGACGCAGCGGGCAGATGGGACCAGGTCAGATCGGCCACCCCGTCACGGCCCAGGGTCAGCCGACAGCGCAACGCTCTGTCGCCCGACAGGCCTGCGATCAGGGCGAAAATATGGGCGTGATCGACCGGAAAGCCGAACAGGCGGGCCGAGCTTGACAGCCGCGCCAGATGCGCCTCAAGCCGGGCAACACCGCGCCCGGGATGCCAGCCAAAGGTTTCGATCAGGCGGGTTCCGGGTGGAACCGGGTCAGAAAACGAGCTTTCCACAACGCCTCCTCATACTCAGATGGGGCGGTGCTGTCCCAGATCACGCCGCCCCCGACATTTACTACGGAACGGCCTGATTTTTCGCGCAATACGGTGCGGATGGCAACATTGAACTCGGACCGTCCATCGGGGGCCGCCCACCCGATCGAGCCGCAATAGATCTCGCGCGGCCAGGGTTCCAGATCGCGGATCACCTGCATGGCGCGCAGTTTCGGCGCGCCGGTCACCGATCCGCAGGGGAAAAGCGCGCGCAGAATATCAGACAATGTGACGCCTGCGCTCAGGCGGCCTTCGATCTGCGAGACCATCTGATGCACCGTGGCATAGGTCTCGACCTTGAACAGCTCCGGCACCCGCACCGATCCAGGCTGACAGACCCGTGCGATATCATTGCGCAGCAGATCCACGATCATCAGGTTTTCGGCCTGATTCTTTTCATCCACCGCCAGCGCGTCGCGCGCCCGCGCATCTTCCTGCGGGTCATTGCCGCGCGGGGCCGTGCCCTTCATCGGCCGCGTCTGAATGCGCCCGCCCGCATCGGTGCGGAAAAAAAGCTCGGGGCTGCGCGACGCGATATCGGGGCCGTCGGCCTGCTCGATCAACACGCCATGGTTGACCGGCTGATGCACCATCATTGCCTGATACAGCGCCGCGGCACTGGATCCGGCCAAGTCAAGATCCATCGGAAAGGTCAGATTGGCCTGATACAGATCGCCCGCCCCGATCAGCGCATGCAGCGCGGCAAAGGCATCGCCATAGCGTCGCGGACTCCACCTTGCGGCGATGTATACAGGTCGCAATGTCGTGGCCGGTGTCGCTCCGGCCGCCACCGGCCCGTCAAAAACCCCGAACGAGATCAAGGGCAAGCGCCGATTCGCGGGCATCAGGGGGGCCAGGCGCGGCTCCAGCGCATAGCCCAGCTCATAGCTCGCATAGCCCGCCAGCCAGAACCCTTCGGCGCGCGCCGCATCCAGCGCCGCCAGCGCGCCCGGCACATCGGCGGTGTCACGTGCCACGATCATCGCGCGCGGGCCCTCGAACCCGGCGCGGGTGCCATCCGGCCCGTGATCAAACGTAATGCGCATTGCGGTGCCGGCCCTGACCCGATGATTCCATTGGCCGGTCTCTAGCGTGTTTTGCCCCGCCCCAACAGCAATGGATGCAAGGCCCGGCAAGATTCCTGCCCACCCCCCCTTGCGCCGCCCCCCGTAATCCCTAAAACGCAGAAGAATTTGCGCGCCGGAGGCTCCATTTCTTCCGCCGCGTTCACCTGATTGCCGCCGGGGATGCCTTGATGCCAAAAAGAACCGATATCCAATCCATCATGATTATCGGCGCGGGGCCCATCGTCATCGGTCAGGCCTGTGAGTTTGATTATTCCGGAACCCAGGCCTGCAAGGCCCTGCGCGAGGAAGGCTACCGGGTCATTCTGGTCAATTCGAACCCGGCCACGATCATGACCGATCCCGGCCTGGCCGATGCCACCTATATCGAGCCGATCACGCCCGAGATTGTCGCCAAGATCATCGAGAAAGAACGCCCCGACGCGCTGTTGCCCACGATGGGCGGCCAGACCGGGCTGAATACCAGCCTGGCGCTGGAAGAAATGGGCGTGCTGGAGAAATTCGGCGTCGAGATGATCGGGGCCAAGCGCGAGGCCATCGAAATGGCCGAAGATCGCAAGCTGTTCCGCGAGGCGATGGACCGGTTGGGCATCGAGAACCCCAAAGCCACGATCGTGACCGCGCCAAAGCTGGAAAACGGCAGGTCCGACCTTGATGCCGGCCTGCGTATCGCGCTGGATGCATTGGACGATATCGGCCTGCCCGCCATCATCCGCCCCGCCTACACACTGGGCGGAACCGGCGGCGGGGTGGCCTATAACCGGGAAGATTACGAACATTTCTGCCGCTCGGGCATGGATGCCTCGCCGGTGGGTCAGATTCTGATCGATGAATCGCTGCTTGGCTGGAAAGAGTTCGAGATGGAGGTGGTGCGCGACTCGGCCGACAATTGCATCATCGTCTGTGCCATCGAAAACATCGATCCGATGGGCGTCCATACCGGCGATTCCATCACCGTCGCACCCGCCCTGACCCTGACCGACAAGGAATATCAGATCATGCGCAACGGCTCGATTGCCGTGCTGCGTGAGATTGGGGTGGAGACCGGCGGCTCCAACGTGCAATGGGCCATCAACCCCGAAGACGGCCGCATGGTGGTGATCGAGATGAATCCGCGCGTCAGCCGGTCCTCGGCGCTGGCCTCCAAGGCCACCGGCTTCCCGATCGCCAAGATCGCCGCCAAACTTGCCGTGGGCTATACGCTCGATGAGCTGGACAATGACATCACCAAGGTCACGCCCGCATCCTTCGAGCCGACCATCGATTATGTCGTCACCAAGATCCCGCGCTTTGCCTTTGAAAAATTTCCCGGCGCAAAACCATATCTGACCACGGCCATGAAATCGGTGGGCGAGGCGATGGCCATCGGCCGCACCATCCATGAAAGCCTGCAAAAGGCGCTGGCCTCGATGGAAACCGGCCTGACCGGGTTTGACGAGATCGACATCCCCGGCGCCCCCGACAAGGCGGCCGTGTCCAAAGCGCTCAGCGAACAGACCCCCGACCGTATCCGGGTCATCGCGCAGGCCATGCGCGAAGGCCTGTCGGATGACGAGATCCAGGCCATCACCGCGTTCGACCCCTGGTTCCTCGCGCGCATCCGCGAGATCGTCGACACAGAGGCCGGTATTCGCAAAAACGGCCTGCCCGTGACCGAAGACGGCCTGCGCGCGCTCAAGATGATGGGCTTTACCGATGCCCGTCTGGCCAAACTGACGGGCCGCGATGAGGCCAATGTGCGCCGCGCCCGGATCAATCTTGGCGTGGTCGCGCAATTCAAGCGGATCGACACTTGCGCGGCAGAGTTCGAGGCGCAGACGCCTTACATGTATTCAACTTATGAACACAGCGTCATGGGTGAAGCAGAATGTGAGGCTCGCCCCTCAAACGCCCGGAAAATCGTGATTTTGGGCGGTGGACCCAACCGGATCGGTCAGGGCATCGAATTTGACTATTGCTGCTGTCATGCCTGCTATGCCCTGACCGATGCGGGCTATGAGACGATCATGATCAACTGCAACCCGGAAACCGTCAGCACCGATTACGACACCTCCGACCGGCTCTATTTCGAACCCCTCACCTTTGAACATGTGATGGAGATCATGCGCGTCGAGCAGGAAAGCGGCACCCTGCACGGCGTCATCGTTCAGTTCGGCGGCCAGACACCGCTGAAACTGGCCAATGCGCTGCAAGAGGCCGGGATTCCCATCCTCGGCACCTCGCCCGACGCCATTGATCTGGCCGAAGACCGCGAAAGATTTCAGGATCTGGTCAACAGATTGGGTCTGAAACAGCCCGTCAACGCCATCGCATCCACCGATCAGCAGGCCCGCGAGGCAGCAGAAAAACTGGGCTATCCGCTGGTCATCCGCCCCTCTTACGTGCTTGGCGGCCGCGCCATGGAAATCGTGCGCGATACCGCCCAGCTCGAACGCTATATTTCCGAGGCCGTGGTGGTGTCCGGCGACAGCCCCGTCCTGCTCGACAGCTATCTTTCCGGCGCGGTCGAGGTTGATGTCGATGCGCTCTCGGATGGCGAAAACGTCCATGTCGCGGGCATCATGCAACATATCGAGGAGGCCGGCGTGCATTCCGGCGACAGCGCCTGTTGCCTGCCGCCGCATTCGCTGCCGCCCGAGATCATCGCCGAGCTGACCATCCAGACCGTGGCGCTGGCGCGCGGGCTCAATGTGGTCGGCCTGATGAATGTGCAATTTGCGGTAAAAGACGGCGAGATTTTCCTGATCGAGGTCAATCCGCGCGCCTCGCGCACCGTGCCTTTCGTCGCCAAAGCCACCGATTCTGCCATCGCCTCGATTGCCGCGCGGCTGATGGCGGGCGAAAAACTCAGCAGCTTTGCCCATCGCGGCCCCTACCCGGCCGATGCCAAGCCTGGCACCCTGCCAATGGCCGATCCGATGACGCTGGCCGACCCGGCAATGCCGTGGTTCTCGGTCAAAGAGGCGGTGCTGCCCTTTGCCCGTTTCCCCGGTGTCGACACCATTCTGGGCCCCGAAATGCGCTCCACCGGCGAGGTGATGGGCTGGGATGTCTCGTTTCCCCGCGCCTTCCTCAAGGCCCAGATGGGGGCCGGAACAATACTGCCCGAATCCGGTCTGGTCTTTATCTCGATCAAGGATACCGACAAGACCCCGATGATGCTGGAGGCTGCGAAAATCCTTGTGGATCTGGGCTTTGGCCTTGTCGCCACCCGCGGCACCGCGGCTTGGCTGTCAGATCACGACCTGCCCTGCGACGTGGTCAACAAGGTCTATGAGGGCCGCCCCGACATCGTCGATATGCTGAAAGACAATCGCGTCGCGATGGTGCTGAACACCACCGAAGGCGCGCAAGCCGTCGAAGACAGCCGCGAGATCCGCTCGGTCGCGCTTTATGACCGGATCCCCTATTTCACCACCGCCGCCGGGGCCCATTCAGCGGCCCTGGCGATACGTGCCGCGCGCGAAGGCGATATCGGCGTGCAAAGCCTGCAGGCGGGAACGGTGGCAGAGTAAGATCATTCCTGCCAGCGCCGGGGCCCTGCCACAGGGCCCGACGCGGCGTTGAGCATGCTTACCGCCCCTTCCAGACCGGATCCCGCTTTTCGGCGAATGCCCTGGCCCCCTCAAGCTGATCCTCGGAGCGGTAGAGTTTTTCCACCGTCTCGAACTGGCTGCGGGTGATCCGGTTCATCGCATCCTGAAAGCTCTTATCCTCCGCCTCGCGCACGATCTCCTTGATCGCGGCATAGACGAGCGGCGGGCCAGAGGCCAGGATATCAGCCATTTCACGCGCCTTATCAAGCAGTTGCGCGCCGGGGTGGATCTGGTTGATCATGCCCCAGCGATAGGCCTCCTCGGCATCGATCCAACGCCCGGTGAACAGCATTTCCATCGCAATATGATAGGGAATGCGCTTGGGCAGCTTGACGGAAGCCGCATCGGCAACCGTGCCGGACCGGATCTCGGGCAGGGCAAAACGGGCGTGATCGGCGGCCAGGATGATATCAGCCGACAGCGCCAGCTCCAGCCCGCCGCCGCAGGCAATGCCATTCACCGCCGCAATCACCGGTTTGTTCAGCCCGCGCAATTCCTGCAAACCGCCAAACCCGCCCTTGCCGTAATCGCCATCCACCGCGTCGCCATCGGCCGCCGCTTTCAGATCCCATCCGGGGCAAAAGAATTTCTCGCCCGCGCCGGTGATGATCGCGACCCGCAGATCCGGATCATCGCGGAAATCAGTAAAGACATCGCCCATGATCCGGCTGGTCGCAAGGTCAATCGCATTGGCCTTGGGGCGATCCAGCGTGACCTCCAACACATAGCCGCGACGCTCTGTTTTTATTGGGTTTTCCATGTTTCTCTACTCCCTGGCCCTGATCAATGCGTCGGCGGCGATGGCCGCGTCGGGGGTGCAGATCAGCGGGTTCACCTCGACCTCCGCCACCCGGCCCCGATGCGCGACAACGTAATCCTGCACCGCCAGCACCGCCTTGACCACCGCCTTCATATCCACCGCCGGCGCGCCGCGATAGCCCGTCAGCACCGGCGCATATCCGAGCCGCATCAGCGCCGCCTCGATCTCTGCCCCCGTCACCGGCAACAGCATGCTCACGCTATCGGCCATCACCTCGCTCAACACGCCGCCCGCCGCCAGCGTCAACACATAGCCATGCGCCGGGTCCAGCACCACGCCCAGCAGCAATTCGGCCACCCCATCGGTGACCATTTCTTCCAGCAAAAACGCGTCCCCCGGCATGGCATCGGCCGCGTCGCGCACCGCCCCTGCGCTGGTCAGGTTCAGGGCCACGGCACCGGCTTCGGTCTTATGGGCCAGGCCGACCCCCTTGAGCACGACGGGAAACCCGATTTCAACCGCCGCGTGGGCGGCCTCGGTCCGGGAGACATGGCGGGAAACGGGCACGGAAAGCCCATATTCGGCCAAAGCGGATTTGGCGGCCCCTTCTGTTAAAACACACGTGTATTCAACCGCTTGCGGCAACAGAACCGGTGCCGACATGGCGGGCAGTTCCATCGCTGCCACCTCAATAGCGGCGATCGCGTCAGACAGCCCGCATAGCGGGGCCACGCCCTGGGCCATCATCGCCTCGCAGACCGGTTCGGGCAGGGATTCGGGCAGGCTTGAGACCAGCGCCATCGGCACGCCGCGCGCCTCTTGCGTGGCTTTGGCGGCGCGCAATACGCCATCCCAACCGTCTGACGAACACCGGTCGGGGCGCGGGAAATCCAGCACCAGACAGCCAAGCGCCAGAGACGGGTCCATCAAGGCGCAAAAGGCCCGAATCTGCGCCGCCTCATCGCCCCAGATATAGGTGTGGTAATCCAACGGATTGGCCAGCGCGACCCGGGGCCCGAGCACGGCGCGCAGATCGCGTTTCTGGGCCCGGTTCAGCGGCGGAAATTCCACGCCCCGCCCTTGTGCTGCATCGGCCATCAGGCTGGCCTCTCCGCCCGAGCAGGATGCCGAGGCGATCCGGTTCGAGGCCAGCCCGCCGGTGACATGGCATAGCTTGAGCGCCTCCAGCAATTCGGTCAGGGATGTCACCTGCCCCACGCCAAGCCGCGCCAGGAATGCCCGCGCGCCCGCATCGCTGCCGGCAAGCGATGCCGTGTGCGAAATCGCGGCCATGCGCGCCTGTTCGGACCGTCCCGCCTTCAACGCGATGATGCGCTTGCCCAAGGCCCGCGCGGTGGCCGCCAGGGCCTCGAAGGCGCGCAGATCGCCGATGCCCTCGATATGCAGGCCAAGCGCTGTAACCCGTGGGTCGCGCAGCAGAACCTGGCCGATCTCTGCCATCCCGATCTGCGCCTGATTGCCCACCGTCGCAATAAACCCAAGCGGTAACCCGCGCCTCTGCATGGTCAGGTTGATGGCGATGTTCGAACTTTGCGTCAGGATGGCAACGCCGCGATCGACCCGTTTGCCGCCATGTTGATCGGGCCATAAAAGCGCGCCGTCGAGATAGTTGATATAGCCGTAACAATTGGGGCCGAGGATGGGCATGTCGCCCGCCGCCGCCAGCAGCGCGGCCTGCAGATCCGGGCCATCGGTCATCTCGTCCCGCGCCTCGGAAAACCCCGATGCAAAGCAGACCGCGCCGCCGGCCCCCATATCCGACAGCAACCGAACCGCCTCTACTGTGGCGTTCCGATTGACCCCGATGAAACAGGCATCAGGGGCGGCCGGCAGATCCTCAGCCCGGGCGAATGCAGCCACG
>NZ_JBTUJH010000092.1:0-55659 GCF_058343375.1 Alterinioella sp. | reverse complement strand
GGTGTTGTGCTGTGCGGGCCCCCCCCCCCCCCCCCCCCCCCCCCCCGCCGCTTTTTTGCTGATTGGCACCCGGTGGCCGGGGGCGGGCCAGATGTTCCCAGGGGCGGCGGGCGTTACATCTGTCGGAGCCTCCGGCGGGGATATTTACCAGCGCAAAGAAGCGGGCAGGGGGGAAGTGGTTTGCCGGTTTTTCATGTCGCAGGAGGCAGGGTTGTGGCGCTGGTCCATCTTGCAATGGTCGTGGTGGCGGGCGTGATTTTGGCAGGGCCTGATTTTCTGACTTTGGTTGGCTTGTAAAGATCGGCCCAAGGTTTTGACTGGGTTGGGATTTGTTGTTAATCTGGGGCGGTTGAACTGACGTCTGGAAGGCTGCTTTCATGCCACCAAAGACATCTGCACCGCGTCGTCATGCGCTGACCGGGAGCCGGATCCGGGAGCGGCGCAGTGCGCTTGGGCTGCGCCAAAGCGATCTGGCCAAGGCGGCGGGAATCTCGGCGAGTTATCTCAACCTTATCGAGCATAACAAGCGCCGCATTGGCGGCAAGCTGCTGCTGGATCTGGCGGGGGCGCTGGAGGTCGAGCCCGCGCGGCTTTCCGAAGGCATGGATGCCAGCCTGAGCGATATGGTGCGCGCTGCGGCCAAGGCTCCGCTGGCGCAGCTTGGACCGCCGGCCGAGCTGGACCGGATGGATGAGTTTGCCGGCCGTTTTCCGGGTTGGACCGGGGTGGTGGCGGCGCAGCAGAAGCGGATCGCTGATCTGGAGGCCGCGGTCGAGGGGCTGCGGGACCGGCTGGCGCATGACCCGGTTCTGGCCGGCTCGATGCATGAGGTTTTGTCGACCGTGGCGGCGGTGCGCGCAACTTCGGATATTCTGGTGCGTGAACCCGATCTGGATGCAAGCTGGCGGGCCCGGTTCCATCGCAATCTGCATGAGGAGGCAGAGCGGCTATCGGCCAGTGCCACCGCGCTGTTGCGCCATTTCGAGCGCACGGAAGCGCAGACCGGGCTGGTGGCGACTCCGCAGGAGATGGTGGAGGCGGCATTTGACGCGGCGGGGCATCATTTTGCGGCGCTGGAGACCGGCGGGGTCGCGGCCATCGGCGATGTGGTGGCGGCAATGGAGGGGTTGGGAGAGAAGGCGCGGGCCCTGGCCGAGCGGCGCCTGCGGCGCTATGCCGAGGATGCGGCCCGGCTGCCGCTGGCCCCTTTTCTGGAGGCCGCGTCGGCGGCGGATTTCGACCCCGGCGCGCTGCTTGATCTTGCCGGCGGCGATGTGGCTTTGGTGCTGCGGCGTCTGGCGAGCCTGCCCGAGGGCGGACCGGCGGCGGTGCCCGGGTTCGGCCTGGCGATCTGCGACGGGGCCGGGGCGCTGGTGTTTCGCCGCCGTATCCCGGCCTTTTCGATCCCGCGCTACGGGGCGGGCTGTGCGCTGTGGCCGCTCTATTCGGCACTGGCGCGCCCGATGGTGCCGGAGGTTGCGCTGCTGGAGCAGCCCGACGGGTCGCGGTTTCGGGCCTGGGCGGTGGCCTATCCGGTCGGGGTGGCGGCATTTGGCGTCCAACCGGTGATGCAGGCGACGATGTTGCTCTGCGCGATTTCGGACACCGAGGAGGAACAGGCGGCGCGCGCTGTCGGGCCGGGTTGCGAGCTGTGCCCGCGCGACAATTGCGCGGCGCGGCGGGTCGATGCCAGCCCGCACTGAACCGCGCGGTGACCAGCGCGCCCATTCCCGTCGACATTTCAAACAACCATTTGACAACGGCCGGGGCATCGGCAAGCTGGCCGGACACCAATATCAACTTCGGGGAGGGGCTTGATTGGGCGGCCGGGTTTTGCTTATCGAGGATGAGGTCAACATCTTCGAAGCCATCAGTTTCATCCTGTCGCGCGACGGTTGGGAGGTGCGCGGCCATGGCAATGGCGCGACCGCCCTGGATGAGATTGCCCGCACCAAACCCGATGTGCTGGTGCTGGATGTGATGCTGCCGGGGCGGTCTGGCCTGGATATTCTGCGCGATCTGCGCGGCGCGCCCGAGACCGCCGATTTGCCGGTGCTGATGCTGACCGCCAAGGGCCAGACCAAGGATCGCGACCTGGCGCTGGCGCTTGGGGCCGATGCCTATCTGACGAAGCCATTCTCGAACGCCGAAATGGTGGCGACGCTGCGTGATGTGGCCAAGGGTGGCCGCAGGCCCGCATCATGAACCGGCGGCTGTTTCTGGAGCGCCGCACCTATCGGCGGAACCGGTTGCAGGATGCGGCGCGTCTGGCCCCGGTTCTGGGGGCGTTCCTGTTCTTTGGTCCGGTGTTCATCCTGACATCCAATACCGGCGTCGGCGGTGGCACCGGCGGTTGGCTGGTCTATTTTCTTCTGGTCTGGGCCGGGCTGGTGGTTCTGTCGGCGGTGTTGTCGGCAGCGCTTGGGCAGGCCTCCCCTCAGGATCAGCCGTCGGATGAGGCGGAGGATAACTGATGCTCTCGCTGGACGGGTTGGTCGCCATCAGCGTGCTCTATGTTGTGGGTTTGTTCGCGGTGGCGTTTCTGGCCGAAAAACGCGCCGCAGACGGGCGCGCGCGCTGGCTGAACTCGCCCTTTGTCTACACCCTGTCCCTGTCGATCTACACCACCGCCTGGACATTTTATGGCGCGGTCGGGTCGGCGGCGCGGTCGGGGCTGGAGTTCATGACCATCTATCTAGGGCCGACGCTGGTTTTTGTCGGCTGGTTCTGGTTGCTGAGAAAACTGGTGCGGATCGGTCGGGCGCAAAGGATCACGTCGATTGCTGACATGATTTCAAGCCGCTACGGAAAATCTGGCGGGTTGGCGGCACTGGTCACGGTGCTGGCGGTGGTTGGCACCACGCCCTATCTGGCGTTGCAATTGCAATCGGTGACGCTGTCATTTTCGGTCTTTGCGCAACCGGGTGCCTTTGGCGAATTGGGCAGCGATGCAACCGCGGTCTGGGTGGCCGCGGGGCTGGCGCTCTTTACCATCATTTTCGGCACCCGGTCGCTGGATGTGAATGAACGCCACCCCGGTCTGGTCTCGGCCATCGCGCTGGAGGCGATCGTGAAACTGGCCGCCCTGGTCGCGGTGGGGCTGTTCGTGGTCTGGGGGGTGGCTGACGGGCCATCCGACATCCTGGCGCGGATCGAGGCCAGCCCGATATCGGAATGGACATCGAACGGGGCGCGTTGGGTCGGGCTGACCATGCTGTCGGCGGCCGCCATCTTGTGTCTGCCGCGCATGTTTCAGGTCATGGTGGTGGAAAATTCCGATGAACGCCACCTGGCGACGGCGGCCTGGGCCTTTCCGCTTTATCTGCTGTTGATGAGCCTCTTTGTTCTGCCCATTGCCGTGGTCGGGCTGGAGGTGTTGCCCGATGCCAACCCCGATCTTTATGTGCTGACGCTGCCGCTGGCCTTCAACCAGGATTGGCTGGCGCTGTTGGTGTTTCTGGGCGGGTTTTCCTCGGCCACATCCATGGTGATCATCGCGGCGCTGGCACTCAGCACGATGCTGTCGAACCATATCATCGTGCCGATCTGGCTGCGCGTTGCGGCCCGCGATGACCCGATGTCGGGCGATATGCGGCGCGTGGTTCTGATGGCGCGCCGCCTCAGCATTGCCGGCGTGCTGACATTGGGGCTGATCTATTACCGCGCCTCTGGCGGCACCGAGGCGCTGGCCTCGATCGGGTTGATTGCCTTTCTGGGGGTGGCGCAGGTGCTGCCGGCGCTTTTGGGGGGCATTTTCTGGCGCGGCGCGACCCGGGTGGGGGCGGGGGCGGGGATTTCCACCGGCTTTGCCATCTGGGCCTGGGTGCTGCTCTTGCCCAATGCCGCCACATCGGGGCTGATGCAGGGATTGTTGAGCGAGGGGCCATTCGGTATCGACTGGCTCAGGCCCGAGACGCCGCTGGGAATTACCGGGGCCGATCCGCTGTTGACGGCGATGGTGCTGTCGCTTGGGGCCAATCTGTTTATCTTCACGCTGGTCTCACTGGTGACGTTTCCGTCTCCGATGGAACGGTTGCAGGGCGCGCAATTTGTCAATGTGTTTGACCATTCGACACCCGCGCTTGGCTGGCAGGCCGGGGCGGCGGCGGCAGATGATCTTTTGATCATGGCGCAGCGGATCCTTGGCTCGGGCCGGGCCGGGCGGCTGTTTCAGGAGGCCGCGCGCGCGCAGGGCAGGGCCGCCAGCCTGCCCGAACCCAACCCCGATTTTCTGAAGATGCTGGAACGCGAGCTGACCGGGTCTGTGGGGGCTGCCACGGCACATGCGATGGTGTATCAGATCACCGGCGGGGCCAGCGTATCGGTAAGCGACCTGCTGGCCGTGGCCGATGAAACCGCGCAGATGATGGAATATTCCAGTCGGTTGGAACTGCAATCGAAGGAATTGACCCGGTCTGCCCGGCGCCTGCGCGAGGCCAATGAAAAGCTGACCGAACTGGGCGAACAAAAAGACGCTTTCCTGAGTCAGATCAGCCATGAATTGCGCACGCCGATGACCTCGATCCGGGCCTTTTCCGAGCTATTGATGCGCGATGAGGCCCTCGATGCCAAGACCCGGGCCCGGTTTTCCACCATCATCAATGCCGAGAGCATGCGCCTGACCCGGCTGTTGGATGATCTGCTGGATCTCAGCGTGCTGGAACATGGCCGGGTCACCCTGAATGAAAGCAGCGCCAGCCTGGCCGATGTGCTGGACCGGGCCGAACATGCCACCGGTGTGATGGAGGCGGGCGGGCGCATTGCAATCATCCGCGACAGAGCCGCCGAGGAGATCGCGCTGTGGACCGATCCCGACCGGCTGGCGCAGGTCTTTATCAATCTGATCTCCAATGCGCAGAAATACTGCGATGCGCAGGCCCCTGAACTGCGCATCTCGGTGCTGCGAAGCGGCCCCCATGTCGATGTGGAGTTTGCCGATAACGGGTCGGGCATTCCACAGCATCAGCGCCGCCTGATCTTCGAGAAATTCACCCGGCTGGAGACAACCCGCGACGCGCAGGGGGCCGGGCTTGGCCTGGCCATCAGCCGCGAGGTCATGGCCCGTCTGGGTGGTGGTTTGACCTATGTGCCGGGCCGGGGTGGCGCTGCGTTTCGGGTCCGGCTGCCGGCGCGTGCCCTGAGCGCCGCTTGACGAATTCTTAACCTTGCCCTTGGCATAACCATATGAAAGCGGCCCAAAGCGCGGCCCTTTGGGAAAGGTGAACCATGGCGCAAAGCGGCTTTAATGCAGCGCTGGTCCGAAAATTGCAGATATCGGGCGCAGGGCCTGCGCGCAATCTGCTGCGGCCCGCCGATCTGGGCGGTGCGCTGCTGCGCGCGTTGCGCCAGGCGGGGGCCCCTTATGACGGCCTGAATGCAGAGGTGGACCCGCAAGACCCGCATTGGGATATCGGCCTGGCCGAGGTCAAGGCAGCCCTGCCGGAGCGCCGGTTGATGGCCGTGCTGGAAGGCCCCGGAGATATCCGCGCGCTATGCGTGCTGGAAAGCGGTGTTGTCGATGCGCTGGTCGAGGTGCAAACCACCGGCAAGGTAGATACCAGCCCGGCATTGCTGCGTGAAACCACCCGGATCGACGCCGCCCTGACGCGTGATTTCATCGGTCTCTTTCTCAGCGCGTTTGCCGCTGAAATGACCGGCCAGCCCGGCGTCAACTGGCCGCTTGGCCTGACCTATGGCACCTGCCTGAGTGATGAGCGCCAGCTTGACCTGTTGTTTCCTGATCGGCCCTATCACCTGATCGGTGCCGGCCTGACGCTTGGCGGCGGGGCCAAGACGGGCCAGGTGATGCTATGTGTCCCGGTCACGCAGGATGGCGTCCTGCAGGTCGATGACGGGTCCGGCGACCGGCTGGCCTGGGCCCGGATCTGGCCCGCGATTGCGGCAGAAGCCCCGGTGGCGCTGGAGGCTGTCTTGATGCGCCAGACCATGCCACTGGCGCGGCTTCAGGCCCTTGAGGTCGGCGATATTTTGGAATTTGATCGCGCCGATCTGACGGATATGCGCGTTTCGGATGTGACGGGAAAACCCATCTTGCACGCCCGGTTGGGGTGCAAATCGGGCAAGCGCGCGATCTGCCTGATGCCGGGTGCGGGCCTGCCGCCGGCACGAAAACCGCCGCCCGCGCCGGTTGCTGACGCGGCTGAAAAAACCCCGGCTGAGGCGTTGATTGACGCAGCCATGCCCGGACCGGCTTGACCCTCCTGGTGGCTTGGGTCTTTCTGGTCTGACTATCAGCCATAATGGGGAAATGTGTCATGAAGTTTCTGCGATACGGGGAAATCGGTCAGGAAAAACCGGGCGTTCTGGACGATGATGGCGTGTTGCACGACCTTTCGGATCAGGTTGACGATCTGTCGGGCGCGGTCCTCGGACGGCTTTCGGAGCTGACCGCCGACGGCCCCGTTGTGACCGGCAATCCCCGGTTTGGCACGCCGGTGGCGGGGACTGCCAAGATGATCTGTATCGGGCTCAACTATTCCGATCACGCGGCTGAAACCGGATCGACCCTGCCAAAGGAACCGATGATTTTCATGAAGGCCACATCGGCGATTTGCGGGCCGAATGACACCATCGAATTGCCACGCGGATCGACCCATACCGATTGGGAGGTGGAGCTTGGCATCGTCATTGGAAAGCCCGCGAAATACATCACCGAAGATCAGGTAATGGATCATATCGCAGGCTTTGTGGCGGTCAATGACGTCTCTGAGCGCGACTATCAGAAACGGCGTGCGGGTCAGTTCACCAAGGGCAAAAGCTGTGACACCTTTGGCCCGGTCGGCCCCTGGCTGGTCACCCCCGATGAGATCGCCGACCCCCAGAACATGAGCCTGCGCCTGAGTGTGAATGGCCAGATCATGCAAGACGGAAACACGCGCGACATGATCTTTGGCGTGGCCCATTCGGTCGCCTATCTGAGCCAGTTTTTCACCCTTCACCCCGGCGATATCATCGCCACCGGCACGCCAGCCGGCGTTGGTGCGGGCATGAACCCGCCCAGGTTTCTGGCTGCCGGTGACGAGGTGATGCTGGAGATCGAGGGGCTTGGCCAGCAGCGCATGAATGTGGCGCAAGGTTGACGCATTTGCGCCAGGCCATTGTTGCGGAAAGATGCTTAATTCGGTGAAAACAAGCGTATTGCGCGGCGATGATCTTGCCATAATTTGCGCAGCCCTTGCCTCGAATTTGCACAAAATGGCCCCGGCAATGCACCGGGGGTTTCGTTATTCCGCCCGATTTCAGAGCCATTCTAGGGGTATCGAAAAACCAGATAGCTCGTGAAACCAATAACAATCTGCGGGCAGGAGAGATGAGCATGAAACGTTTTACAATCGCATTTCTGGGCCTCGCCGCATTGGGCGTTTCGGCCTGTGCCAGCCTTCCCCAGATCGACGTGACCCAGGATCTTCCCGCCATGGGCGCGCTGCCGACCAGTGTTGTCAGCGCCAATTGGCAGATCCAGGAGATCGTGATCGACGTCCCCGAAACCCTGACCGTGTCCGAGTCGAACCGCATCAAGCCGCGGTCCGATATCGTATGGCGCGAAGACCCGATCGGCGACCGCTACGCACAGGTTCAGGCGCTTATGGCTGAGGCCATGGAATTTGCCCTGCGCCCGATGGACGGCACCACGCCGGTGATTGTCGAGCTTGAAGTGACCCGCTTTCACGCGCTGACCGAACGCGCCCGATATACCATTGGCGGCGAACATGAGATCGAGTTCCTGTTCACCGTGCGCGATGCCGTAACCGGCCAGGCCCTGACCGGGCCGCGCAATATCGACCTGACCTTCCGCGCCTTGGGTGGCCAGCGCGCAATCGAATCGGAACGCAACGGCGTCTATCAGCGTGACCGGATCCAAAGCCAGATCATCGGATGGGCGCGCCAGGAATTCGGGCTTACCCCTCCGGCCGCACCGGCCGCACCGGGTGGACAATTCCTGTCCTGACCCGTTTGCAAGGTCACTGAAACCCGGTAAGGGGGGTGCCATGACAGCACCCCCCTTACCCGTTTTGCGGCTGAAACCCAAAGCCGATGCCCGCCGAATCCGCCATGGCCACCCCTGGGCCTGGGGCGATGAACTTGTCCTCGACCGCCGCTCCAAGGCGGTGCCGCCGGGGGCTCTGGCCGTTCTGGAAGATGGCGAACGGGTGCCGATTGCGATCGGCGTGGCAACCGTGGCTGGCAAGATCGCGTTCCGGGTGCTCGACCGCACCCCCGATGCCGTGATCGATGCCACCTGGCTGCGCGCCCGCCTGGGCGCCGCCCTGGCCCTGCGCGACCGGCTTTTTGATGCGCCGTTTTACCGGCTTGTCCATGCCGAAGGCGACGCGCTGCCGGGGCTTGTCATCGACCGGTTTGACGCCACGTTGGTGATTCAGCCCAATGCAATCTGGCTGGAGGACCGGCTGGACCAGATCGCCGATATCCTGACCGATCTGACCGGGGCCAGCTGCCTGATCAAGAACGGGCAAAGCCGGGCCCGCGCGCTGGAAGGCCTGCCTGAGGATATGGCCATCCTGCGCGGCACCGCGCCCGCAGCCCCGATCCCGGTTGTGATGAACGGGGCCACTTATCTGGCCGATGTCACGGGCGGGCAGAAAACCGGCATTTTCTACGATCAACGACCCAATCAGGCCTTTGTGGCCCAGATGGCGCGCGGGGCATCCGTGCTTGATATCTTCGCCCATGTCGGCGGCTTTGGTCTGGCGGCCCTTGCGGGCGGGGCGGTAGAGGTGCTGGCGGTCGATGCCTCGGATGCGGCCTTGGAGCTTGCCACCAGGGGCGCGGCCGGCATGGGCGTGTCGGATCGGTTTTCCACCCGCGCCGGTGATGCGTTCAAGGTGATGGAAGGGTTGGTGACTGACAAGCGCCGCTTTGACATCGTCATCGCCGATCCGCCCGCTTTTGCGCCGGCAAAGCCTGCGCTGACGGCGGGGTTGCGCGCCTATGAACGGGTCGCCCGGCTGGCGGCGCAACTTGTCGAACCGGGCGGCACGCTGATGCTGTGTTCATGCTCGCACGCTGCCGATCTGGGCAAGTTTCGCGCCGCCTGCCTGCGCGGCATCGGGCGGGCGGGGCGTGATCCGCGCCTGATCCATACCGGCTTTGCCGGGCCCGATCATCCGCAGCACCCGGGCCTGACGGAAACCGGATATCTCAAGGTGCTGGGTTTCCGTCTCTTGCCATGATCGCGGTTCTGGATACTTGCGTGCTCTACCCGACGGTGTTGCGCCAGATCCTGTTGGGCGCGGCGCGGGCCGGGTTGATCCAGCCCTTATGGTCGGCGCGCATTTTTGAAGAATGGCGGCGCACCGCCGAACGTCTGGTGCCCGGTGACGGCATCTTTGCCAGTGGTGAAATGGCGCGGATGCGGGCCACCTGGCCAGAGGCGGAAATCGCCGCCGACCCAGAAACGGAGGCCGCGCTCTGGTTGCCTGATCCCGGTGATATCCATGTGCTGGCAACCGCGATCAAGGGCGGTGCCGCGACCATCATCACCCTGAATCTCAGAGATTTCCCGCCGCGCGAACTGGTCGGCCATGGCATCACGGCGCGCCATCCAGATGCCATTCTCTACGCGCTGTGGCAAAGCCATCCCGCCGCAATCACCGAAATCGTCGACAAAGCCTATGAGGCAGCCCGCCCGCATACCGATCTTTCGTTGCGCGCCCTTCTCAAACGCGCCCGCCTGCCGCGCCTCGGCAAGGCCCTGACGCGCTGATCCCGGCTTCTTTGCGCTTCAAATATCCATTCCGAAACTGGACTTCACAGAACTGCCGTGGCCTTTGGAACTGCCGCCGCGCGCCCGCAGGGCGCGCGGCCCGGATCGCCCGCACCAGCGGGCGACACCGGCTTTCACGCTCATGCCTCGGCCCATCTGGCTTCCAGCGCCTCGATCGCCGCGATCCGGTCAGCGGTTTTCGGGTGGCTCATCAACCAGGCCGGGGCACCGCGCCCGCCCATGCCGGTCAGCCGCTCCAGCTTGGTAAAGAGCGACTTTTGCGGCCCCGTCCCGATCCCGGATTTCATCAACAGCGCGGCGGCATAGGCATCGGCCTCATATTCATCCTTCCGGCTCAGCCGGGCGGCCAGAATGGAGGTCAGAACCCCGGCAATCCACGGCCCGATCCAGGGAATGAACCGGCCCAGGATGGTGGCCAACACGGTGCGAATGGCATTCTGCCCTGAAAAATCAATCATCCGGCGGCGCGAATGGCCCAGGGCTACATGACCCAATTCATGCGCAATGACGCTGGCCATTTCTTCGCCCGTCACGTCGCCTTTGCGGTATTTCTCATAAAAGCCGCGGGTCAGAAAGATCCGGCCATCGGGGGCGGCCAGACCATTGACCGGATCGACCTCGTAAAGATAGACCCGGATACGGCTGACTTCCAACGCCGCCGCCATGCGCGCACAAAGCGCGCGCAGGGCGGGGTCGGCCAGTTCGCTCGACTTTTCATCCAATTCGCGCCGGGTGCGCCAGGCTGAGAAGTGATACATGCCAAGCCCGTAGAGGATGGCCAGCAGAATTGGGGTCAGACGCAGGATCATAGTTCAGATATGGGGCGCGGGCCGTGGGTTCTCAAGCGTTTTTACGGCCGCGCCGCGCCAAAGCGGATTTCAGGTAGACCGCCATCGCCACCAGCACCGCCAGCGCCGCCAGAAAGCCCGAGGCATTGCCCAGAATATCGGCCAGCGCCACCAGATCATCGGCGAAACGCATGCCCAGACCAACATATAAGACCACCCACACGACTTCTCCGGCGGCCCCCGCAATCACGAACATCCGCCAGTTCTGCGCGGTCAGGCCGGCGGCGAAGTTCATGTAGGGCCCAAGCGGAGCAAACAGCCAGCGGCTGAGAAAGACGGCAACAAATCCGCGTCTGGCAAGAAACGCGCTGGCCCGTGCCATGGCGGGGTTGGCGGCAATCCGGGTCGGCAAGCCGCGTCGCCCGGCGCGTGCCAGGGCGTATCCGGCCTGATCGCCCAGAACCGCCCCGCCAAAGGCCCCTGCCATCACCTGCCAGGCGACCAGATCGCCCACAGCCACGAACCCGCCCGCGGTCAGCATGAAAATCGAGGCCGGAACCGGCAGCGCCAGACAGGACAGAAAGGTTGTGAGCGCCAGCAGCCAGACGCCATATTGCGGCACCAGTGCCAGCGCGGCCTCCATCATTGGCCCCCGGCCCTTGCGGCTGCTATTGCAGCCTCGATTGCGGCGACCAGATCGGCGCGGTCTTGCCCCGACGCCCGTGCAATCTCATCAAGTGGCATCCAGTGCGGGCTGGAATCGTCCAGACCCAGTGCCGCCCGGATGACATCCATATCCACCCCGTAGGATTGCGCGATATAGCCCGGCGTCATCCAGCCCGCGATGGGTTGATCCTGATGCGCGGGGTCGCTCCAGTAGACCCACCGCATCGTCATTCTGGTGCCAAAAAACGCAACCGCGACCAGGGCCAGCATGAACACCAAAAGGGCGGCGCGGTGCTGGCGCCAGAGAAACCGCAGGGCTTTCATCGGCTCAGCACCCGCATGCCCGCATCAATGCCCGCCAGCGTCATAGGCACCATTGCGCCCTGAAAGATCTCGGCGATCATGGTGATGGACTGGGTATGGCACCAATGGTCGCGCGGGGTCGGGTTGATCCACAGGTGGTCGGGCCATTGCGCGCGGGCGCGTTCCAGCCAGACCTGGCCCGGCTCGGCGTTCCAATGTTCATTGGCACCGCCGGGAAAGGCGACCTCATAGGGTGACATCGACGCGTCTCCGACGAATATGCATTTGTAATCAGGCCCATAGGTATTGAACACATCAAGGGTCGGGATCTGTTCACTCCAGCGCCGCCGGTTGTCGCGCCAGACCCCTTCATACAGGCAATTGTGGAAATAGTAATGTTCCAGATGCTTGAATTCGGACCGCGCGGCGCTGAACAGCTCCTCGACCACCTGGACATGGGCATCCATCGAGCCGCCAACATCGAGAAACAGCACCAGTTTCACCGCATTATGCCGCTCGGGCCGGGTTTTCACGTCGAGATAGCCCTGTTCGGCGGTGGCCCGGATGGTGCCGTCAAGGTCCAGTTCCTCATGCGCGCCGGAGCGGGCCCATTGGCGCAGGCGTTTCAGCGCCACCTTGATATTGCGGGTGCCCAGTTCGACGCTGTCATCGAGATTTCTGAATTCGCGCTTGTCCCAGACCTTGACCGCGCGCTGATGGCGGCTTGTCTGCTGGCCGATACGCACGCCTTCGGGATTGTAGCCATAGGCCCCAAAGGGCGAGCTGCCCGCGGTGCCGATCCATTTTCCGCCGCCCTGATGGCGCCCCTGCTGATCCTTGAGCCGCTCGCGCAATGTCTCCATCAGCTTGTCGAAGCCGCCAAGCGCCTCGATCTCGGCGCGTTCTTCCGCGCTCAGGTGTTTTTCGGCCAGTTTCTTCAGCCATTCGGCGGGGATGTCGGCGGCCTCCAGCACCTGATCGGGGGTGATCGCCTCCAAGCCCTCGAAAGCATGGGCAAAGGCCCGGTCGAAGCGGTCAAGGTGGCGTTCATCCTTTACCATCGCGGCGCGCGCGAGGTAGTAGAACCCGTCAATGTCATAGGTCACCAACCCGGCGCTGACGCCCTCCAGAAAAACCAGATATTCGCGCAGGCTGACCGGGATGCGGGCTGCGCGAAGGGTTTGGTAGAAGGGCAGGAACATCAGGCTCAGCCGCGCAGAATAAAGATGCCGATAAAGGTGCCGATGATCAGGCCGATCAGCCCGAAAACGCCGGCAAAATGCAGCAGATCCATGCGATTTCCGCCGCGACGGCGCGCAATCACGGCCCCAAGGCCCGCGCCGATCAATAGCCCAAGAATATTTACCATATCGTCCTTTTCCGGTCGGTTGTCAGCTTTGCGGGGGCAGGGCGGCCACTTCTGTCAACCGGTCGCGCACCGCCTGATCCGCGCCAAAGCCATAGCGCGCCCAACCCAGACTGTCGAGCCGGACGACAGCAGCCTCTGACACGCGGCCCTGCATCTCCAGCGCCTCGGCGCGCATCATCAAAAGTGTGGCTAGAAGCGAGGCGTTTTCTGCCCGCGTGGCCGCAGGCAGAGCGTCGCCCACCAGCGCCAGAACCTGATTTGAATCGCCTGCTGACAGGGCAAAAGCCGCCAGTTGCATATTGACATGGGCAACCTGAATGCTGTTCGGGTCGATGCGGCGAAAATAGGTGCCAGCGGTGACAAAGGCGCGCACCGACCGGTTTGGATCGCGCGCCAGCGTCAGGCGGCCAAGCGCGAAATGACTGAACCCGATGCGCACATCGCTCCAGCCCTGGCTGACAGCGATCTGGACCGCGCGTTCGGCGGCCGCAATGCGCCCCTGAGGCGACAGGCGCGAGCCGAGCGCATCCTCGATGGCCGCAATCCATTGCCGGTTCGGCATGTCCGGCCCGCCCGAGGGCGCGCGGTTGCCGGCCGGGTTGAGCCGTGAAAGGATTGTCGGCAGGCGGGCCGAAACCTCGTTCCGCGTCATCCCCGAGGCCAGCGCATCATCATTATAGGCGCGCAGGATCAGCATATCGAACCCGGTCAGCACGGCATGGAAATTATCGTCGTTGAAGACCGAATCCGACAACCGATACAGGTCATTGAGCGGCCCCAGGGCCTGGCCGATTTCCTCGTGCAGACAATCGCGCACCTCCTGCGGGCTGACATCGGAGGGGATGAAAACGGCCACCTCGTCGCGGGTCTGCAAAGTGGTCCAGTCGAGCGTGGGGGCGCTGCGGCGGGCCTGGCGAAACTCGGCCCAGGATGACACGCGCGGCACCACGAAACAGGCGGCTTGCGGCACGGCGCGCTGCATCCGGGCGCGCGGCAGCGTCTCGATCGTGATCGAAGCGGTCTCGCTGCCATAGGGGATCTGGCGAATGTCGATCCGGGCCTCGTTTTGCAACCGGGCGATCAGGCGTTCAAGATCCCGGTTCAGCGTCGGCGGTGCCCCCGGTGCGACAGCGATGGTAACGGGCCCCTCGAACCGTGACAGCACGGGGATGGCGCGGCCGCTTTCCATCTCGAAGCTGAGGCGCAGGAAATCGCGCGCGATATCGGTATTGGAGCGGGTTGTGTTTTCCGGCCGGGGGGTGCCGAACATCGCCATCGGCGGCAGGGCGCGCGGCAAGCTTGCTTCGCGGCGTTCCGGCAGATCGGTGACAGCGGCGGGGGCGCAGGCGCTCAGCAGCGCGGTTGTCAGCAGGGCAATGGTGGATTTGCGCAAATCATCAGTCCAGTTTACGGCGGTAAATCATGAAATCTGTCGGCTGTGCGATCTTGTCATAGAGCGCGCGGGCGGTCGAATTCCCGGTCTGGGTCACCCAATAGACCGATGCTCGCCCGGCCGCATCAGCATCTGCATAGACAGTGTCGATCAGGGCGCGGGCAACGCCTTTGCCACGGGCCGCGGGGGTGGTGAACAGGTCTTGCAGATAGGTCGTCGGCTCAGATTTCCAACCGTGCAGATGGGCGATGGAATGGGCCAGGCCAAGGGCGGTGTCGCCGTCCCATGCCATCCAGCCGCGCATATCCGTGAAATCGGGGTCGGCATAGCGGTCGAAAGTGGTCTCATAGATGTCCGCCCCGACATCGGTGTCGTAGAATGCCAGATAGGCCCGCCACAGCACTTGCCACCGGTCACGGTCCTGGCCCCGGATCGGGCGAATGTTCAGCTCTGCGGTCATTTTTTGGGCCTTCGTCGGGGTCTGCTTGGTCTGGGGGCAGGCTAGGGGGCGATTGTGGCACAAATTGGGGGTCATGCAAGCAGACCCATGGCACTGCACGGGTTCAGGTCATCCGGGGCCGGGCGGGCGCAATTTCAGCGCCCGGAGCGCGCCAGAAAGGCCAACCGCTCGAACAGCGCCACATCCTGTTCGTTCTTCAGCAGCGCACCATGCAGTTTCGGCAAGGCATTGGCCCCGTCGCGCTTCAGATCCTCGGGCGTCAGATCTTCGGCCAGCAACAGCTTGAGCCAATCCAGCACCTCTGAGGTCGAGGGTTTTTTCTTCAGCCCCGCCTGATCGCGGATCTCGTAGAACTGCGTCAGCGCGGTGGTCAGCAGCGCCGGTTTGATGCCGGGGTGATGGACCTCGACGATCGCTTTCAGCACGTCCATCTCGGGAAACCGGATGTAGTGGAAGAAACAGCGCCGCAGGAAGGCGTCGGGCAGTTCCTTTTCATTGTTCGAGGTGATGATGACAATCGGCCGGTTGATCGCCTTGATGGTCTCGGCGGTCTCGTAGACGAAGAACTCCATCCGGTCCAGTTCCTGCAGAAGGTCGTTGGGAAATTCGATATCGGCCTTGTCGATCTCATCAATCAGCAACACCACCCGATCAGGGGCCTCGAAGGCCTGCCACAGCTTGCCCTTGCGGATGTAATTGGCCACGTCATTGACCCGGCCCTCGCCCAGTTGGCTGTCGCGCAACCGGCTGATGGCGTCATATTCATAAAGCCCCTGTTGCGCCCGGGTGGTGGATTTCACATGCCATTCGATGATCGGCAGATCCAGGGCCCTTGCCACCTGCCTGGCCAGCTCGGTCTTGCCGGTGCCGGGTTCGCCCTTGACCAGCAGCGGGCGCTGCAGGGTGACGGCGGCATTGACCGCCACTTTCAGGTCTTCGGTGGCCACGTAATCGGGCGTTCCGTCAAATTTCATGCCATCCCTCAATACCTTGTAAGCGGTTGCGCGGGCGCGACCATAGCACGCCCTTCTTTGGTCACAAGCCGGCAATAGATGGGTGACAAGGAGGGCGCGTTGGAGTAATCGGGCGGCAATGAGGCCACATGAGGATGAGATGACTGAGTCGCATTCTGAGACAGGCCCCAACAAGGGGAACACAATGAAAGCCGAAGTCTTTCTGCCTGAAGATTACCGTCCTGCCGAGGACGAACCGTTCATGAATGCCCGTCAGGTTGAATATTTCCGTCGCAAGCTGTTCGCATGGCGCAATGAGTTGCTGGATGAAAGCCGCGGCACCGTTGCGGTGTTGCAGGGCGATACCCGCAATATCCCTGATGTGGCCGATCGCGCGTCCGAGGAAACCGACCGCGCGCTGGAACTTCGCACCCGGGATCGCCAGCGCAAGCTGATCTCCAAGATCGACAGCGCGCTGCGCCGGATCGAACAGGGCGAATATGGTTACTGCGAAAAAACCGGTGATCCGATCTCGTTGAAGCGGCTGGACGCGCGGCCGATCGCCACCATGAGCCTTGAGGCACAGGAACGCCATGAGCGGCGCGAGAAAGTGCATCGCGACGATTGATGCCTGCCGGGGGCTGCGGCCCCGCGCGCACTGGAACTTCCCGCAAGTCCGGGACAGATTGCACCGGGGGCAGGATCTGCGCCCGGTGTTTTTCATCTGATAGGGGTGTCGCCATGCTGAAGGGCCAGGAAATCACCGTTCTTGGGGCGGGTATTGGGGGGCTGGCCGTGGCCTGCGCGCTGGCCGGACGCGGTGCTGTGGTGCGGGTGCTGGAACAGGCCGATGCGATCCGCGAGGTCGGGGCCGGGCTCCAGGTCACGCCCAATGGCGCGGTTGTGCTGCGGGCCTTGGGTCTGGGGGCTGAACTTGCCGCTGCGGCCCCGCGCGCCCAGGCCGTAAACTTGCGCGATTTTCGTCGTGGCGACCCGGTCTTCCGGCTGGATCTGACGCGCGCCGACCGGCCCTATCACCTGATGCATCGCGCCGATCTGATCGCGCTTTTGCGCAAGGGCGCGCTGGATGCGGGCGTGTCGATCGAGCTTGGCCAGAAGATCACCACCGTCACCGCCTCCGATACCGGTGCCACCTTGCTTTTTCAGGGCGGCCACACAGAAACCGTGCCGCTTCTGATCGGGGCCGATGGCCTGCATTCGCCGACCCGCGCCGCGCTGAACAAATCCGGACAGCCCTTCTTTACCGGCCAGGTCGCTTGGCGCGCCACCATCCCCTGGGATGATCCGACCACCCCTGCGGAAGCCAATGTTTACATGGGGCCGGGGCGCCATCTGGTGACCTATCCGCTGCGCGGTGGGGCGCTGATGAATGTGGTTGCGGTGGAAGAACGCGACGAATGGGCCGCCGAGGACTGGCATCACCGCGATGACGCGCAGGCCCCCTATCGCGCCTTTGCCGATTTCTGCCCCGAGGTTCGCGATCTGCTGTTCCGCGCCGAAGAGGTCTTTCTCTGGGGCCTTTTCCGTCATCCTGTCGCGCGCCATTGGTGGCAGGGTCGGGCGGTCATTTTGGGCGATGCCGCCCATCCGACGCTGCCATTTCTGGCCCAAGGTGCCAATATGGCGCTGGAAGATGCCTGGGTGCTGGCCGCCAGCCTCGATGACACCGAGACGCCCGAGGCCGGGTTCGCAAGCTATCAGGCGCGCCGACGGGTGCGGGTGTCGCGGGTGGTCGATGCGGCCTCAAGAAACGCCGAAAACTATCACCTGCGCCCGGGCCCCTACCGCGCCATGGCGCATCTGGCACTGAAACTGGGCACCAGGTTGGTCCCCAAAATGGTGACGCGGAAATTCGACTGGCTCTACGGTCACGACGTCACCCGATATTAAGGTTAACGCAGCCCCCGCCTTCTTTGCGCATCAAATATCCTGGGGGGAGGCGCCGCAAGGCGACGGGGGGCAACGCCCCCAAAGATGAAGGGCCCAAGGCGGGCCCGGTCGCATCCCGGTTGTCACGCCGCCAGCTCTATCCAAACCGGCACGTGATCGGATGGCCGCTCACGCCCGCGCATCTCAGCCTCGATCCGGCACGCGATCAGCAGATCGGCGGCCTGCGGGCTCAACAGCAGATGATCAATGCGGATGCCGTCATTCCTTTGCCAGGCTCCGGCCTGATAATCCCAAAAGGAATAATGCCCCGGGCCCCGAACCCGGGCCCGAAAGGCCTCGGTAAATCCCAGGTTCAGGATCCGGCGAAAGGCGGCGCGGCTTTCGGGGCGGGCCAGCGCGTCTTCTT
Organism: Alterinioella sp.; assembly: GCF_058343375.1. NCBI lineage: Bacteria > Pseudomonadati > Pseudomonadota > Alphaproteobacteria > Rhodobacterales > Paracoccaceae > Alterinioella > Alterinioella sp. The sequence goes on along the minus strand of NZ_JBTUJH010000092.1, from coordinate 37,644 downwards.
TCCAGGCCTCTGGCCGGGCGGCATCCTCATCTTGCGGGATGATGTTGTAATCGCCCGCCATCACCACCGCCATCTCGCTGGCCAGCAGCGCCCGGGCGCGGGCCTCCATCCGTGCCATCCAGGCCAGTTTGTAATCGTATTTCGGGCCGGGGCAGGGGTTGCCATTGGGCAGATAGAGCCCGCAAACCCGCACCGCACCCCGATCCCCCACCACCGTGGCCTCGATCCAGCGGGCCTGTTCGTCATCGTCGTCACCCGGCAGGCCGCGCACCACATCCTCCAGCGGAAATTTCGATGCGATCGCCACCCCGTTGAAACTTTTCTGGCCATGGGTTTCGATATTGTAGCCGCGATCCTCGAACATCTCGCGCGGGAAGTTTGCATCCACCGATTTGATCTCCTGCAACAGCGCGATATCGGGCGACGATTCGTCCAGCCAGTCCCCGAGCGCCTGAAACCGGGCCTTGATTCCATTGATGTTGAAGGTCGCGATCTTCATTTTGCCCGCCTGTTCATGTGCATATTACAGATATTGAAGGTATTTTTGCTGTCCGAGCCAGGTTTGCCAAGGGGGGTTGCCATTTAAGTGTAGATATGACACTTTTAAGAAAGGCGACGTGAAACTGCAAAGCGGAGGGTAAACGATGCGCAATTTCCTGACAGCACTGTTCTTTCTTTTCCTTCTCTTGCCGGCGCGGGTGATGGCGCAATCAACCCCGACCGGTGGTGGGTTTGGCCCGGCTTTGCAAAGCCTCAGTTCGGCGCTGTTCTGAGAACGAGGAAAGGGGGGGCAATGATACGAATTTTTGCCCTGATCGGGCTTTTGTTGCTCGCCCTGCCTTTGCAGGTGCGGGCCCAAACTGCTGATCGGATCGTTGAATATCGCGCCGCTCTGGCAGATGCCGAAGATGCGCGGAATGAAGAGTTCGCCCTGGCACGCACCCGTGGCCTGCTGCAAACCGCCTTCAGCGACGCAGGTATCGGGTTTTCGCAGCGCTATCTCGACCGCTGGAGCGCGACGGTCTTTCAGCGCTGGGCGCGGATGCGGCTGTTTTTCGGGGCCCACGACACCAGGCTGGCCAATTGGCAGGCGGCGGTGGCGGCCGGTGAGGTGTCTGCCGCTGCGGCCGAGGCGGCGCTGGCGGCCCCCATGGCCCAGGTTCTGGATCTGGCGGACCGGATCCCGATGTGGCTGTCGGATGATGTCGCCCGGCTGACCGAACGCGCCTTCTGGACCGATCTGGCACAATCCGTCGGCTGCTGTGATGCGCTTTATTATCAGGCACTGGAGGAGGCCGATCAGGTCTGGGCGTCGTCGCAAAGCCCATCGGCGGCCACCATTGCGGGGCTGGAACTGCTGCCGCCCGTGGGCATGCCCGATTTCGACGCTGCCGCGCAGGCCTATGCCGGGCTGGCCCTGCGGTCCGAGGCTCTGGCGCTGGAAGGCGGCGATACGCCCGCGGCGCGCCGCAGGTTGCTGAATGATGCAGCCCTTTTTGCCGATCTGTTCGCGGATCGCCCGGTCGCCGATCTGGCTGATCTGGCCGCCCGGGAAGGCTTTGCCGCGGCACCGGTTGCGCCGCTGCTGGCGCTGGCCCGGATCACCGAACCCGGCCCCCTGCGCACCACGCTGATCGAACAGGCCCGGATCCGACTGGAGGCGCGCGCCGCCTATCTGGACAACGCCGACCCGGCCATCGCCATCGCCCTCGCGGCGCTGCAAGATGACAGCCAGACGGGGCTGGCCGCCGCCGCCGCCGCCGCACGTGTCGTCGATGACATGCTGGTTCCCGGCGATGTCATGGCAGGTCTGGCGCGCTGAGCCCTGCGCTGATCCTTGTGCTGAGCCCGGTGCCTGCGACGCCATACCGCCCTGGTCCCCGCCCCCCCCGATCAGTTTCGCGATGAAGCGCTGCTGCCGCCCGCGCCAGAAGGCATTGCGGCACAAGCCGCCAATAGCATTTCTCAGAAAACCTGCATCAATATCGCAAACGCAATGCTGGCCAGAAATACACCGTGGAGGCCCGCGTGAAGATACTGTTGCTAATCCCGCGCCCGTTTGGCCAGAACCGAACGGGCGAGGGTGACCGTGTAGCGTTCCAGCGCTTCCAGCTGGCGGCAGGTTTCCGACCCGTCGCCATTTTCCATCGCATCGGCAATGGCCCCGTGAAGGGCAATAATTTCTTCGCGCGACCGGGCGGTGAAGGTGATCATGTTCATCAACGGCTGCATCGCCTCGACCGCGCCGGCCAGCTGATAGGACAGCACCGGATTGCCGGCAGCGTCGACCAGTGCCCGGTGAAAGGCGACGTCAGAGGCGCAGAACGCCTCATCGGTCAGGCCCGGCTGGTTCTGGCGAAAGATCTCGGCGCGCATCGTGGCCAGATGATCGGCGCTGCGGCGCATGGCCGACAAGGGCGCACAGGCGCGTTCCAGCGCAAACCGCGCCTCGCAGGCGACATCGAAACTGACCGCATTCATGCTGAGCAGCAGGGTCGAGGTGGTGATCTGCTGACCGTAAGCCTCCTCATAGGACAGCCGGTTCACGAACGCCCCGCCAAAGGCCCCGCGTTGGGTGCGGATCAGCGATTGCGCCGCCAGACGCTTCAGCGCCTCGCGCACTGTGGGGCGGGACACCTTGAACTGTTCGGACATTTCCGTCTCTGACGGCAGGCGCTCATCGACGATCAGGTCGCCCGAAACAATGGCATCGCGGATTGCCTTGGCGATCTGGGCGGACAGATCGGGGCTTTGCGGATCAATTTTCATTTGTCAGACATTTAAAAGTCTGACATTTAAAAAGCAAGCACCGAGTCGCAGCCAGAAGGGGAAAAGCGTGATCGCAGGACGGATCAGATCCATGGCGGCACCGCATTGGCTGTTGCTGTTCGGGGTAATTCTGGGGGCCTGGGTGTTGCTCTACCTCATGGCAATCCCTGCCGATATGGGCGCGGGCGGCCATATGGATGGGGCACAATCCTGGATCAGCCACGGCGCGCTCACGCCCGACATGGCGGGATATGTCCGGGTTGTCACCATGTGGGCCCTGATGAGCGCGGCCATGATGGCCCCCACGGCGCTGCCCGCCTTTGCCACCTATGAAGATCTTGGCCATAGCGGCGCAAAAATCCGGTTCTGGCCGCTGGTGGCGGGCTATCTGGCCATCTGGCTCGGCTTTTCACTGGTCGCGGGCGCGGCGCAGGTGATGCTGGTTGCCGGTGATCTGCTCAGCGCCTCTGGCGACAGCCGGTCGCCGATCCTGTCGGCCTCCTTGCTGGCGGTTGCGGGGCTTTATCAGTTTTCGCCCGCAAAAGCGGCCTGCCTGTCCAAATGCCGCACACCGCTGACGTTCTTCATGCAGCATTTTGACGAAGGCCCGTGGCGCAACGGGCTGCGGCTTGGCCTTGTCTGTCTGGGATGCTGTTGGGCGCTGATGGCGCTGGCCTTTGTTGGCGGCGTGATGAATCTGGGTTTCATGGGGCTGGCGACACTGATCATGGTGTTGGAAAAACTGCCCGAAATCGGACGTTGGTTGACCCGTCCGCTCGGGGCATTGTTGATCGCGGGTGCCGTAGGGGTGGCCGTTTATGGGTTATGAGACAAGGGAGTAAACATCATGGCAAGTGACCGTATCGAGGCCCCGGCCCGGATCGACAACCGCCACCCCGAGGCCCCGAAATCGGGGCAGGGGACGGTCGAATGGGCCATCAAGGGCGAATTGATCCTGAACTGCAATTGCACCGTCTTTTGCCCCTGCGTGGTATCCTTGGGAAAACACCCGCCGACCGAGGGCCACTGCCAGACCTGGGGCGGCGTGCGCATCGATAGCGGCCATTACGGCGATATCGACCTGTCGGGCCTCAATATCGGCCTGATGATCGAGATCCCCGGCATGATGGGCCGCGGCAACTGGAAAGTGGCGCTGTTCATCGATGAGCGCGCCAGCCATGACGCCTATCATGGGCTGATCGACATCTTCTCGGGCAAGGCCAGGGGCACCACCGGCCTGTTCAAGGTGCTGGTCGGCGAGATCATCGGGGTGGAGCGCCAACCGGTCAGCTATGAGACCGAGGGCAAGACCCGTCACATCACGGTGGGCCGAAAGATCGAGGGCGTGGTTTTCCCGGTTGCCGGCAAGGATGCCGACACCGATATCGTGATCAGCAACACCAAATACTGGATGGGGCCCGACATCACGGTGGCCACGGCCTCAAAGGGCAAGCTGCGCGCCTTTGGCCGGGTCTGGGATTTCGACGGCCGCTCGGCCGAGATCTGCCAGATCGACTGGCACGGGCCGAAGTAATCCGCGGGCGGTAGACCCCGCGCCTTTCGCGGCGCGGGACATTCTGGAAATGAAGGAGAGGGATGATGAAAGCTCTGATCGTGCGCAAAGAGGGCGATGCGACGCCTGTCGCGGGGGTCGAAGAGATTTCCGAGGATATGCTGCCCGAAGCGGAAGTGACCGTCGCGGTGGAATATTCCACGCTGAATTACAAGGATGGGCTCTGCATCGGGCCGGGTGGCGGTCTGGTGCGCAAATACCCGCATATTCCGGGCATCGATTTTGCCGGCACTGTCGAGGCCTCCTCGGATGATCGCTACAATCCCGGCGACAAGGTGGTGCTGACCGGCTGGCGTGTCGGTGAGGCGCATTGGGGCGGCTATGCCCAAAAGGCACGGGTGCGGGCCGATTGGCTGGTGCCGCTGCCCGAGGGCCTGACCACCCGGCAGGCGATGGCCGTGGGCACGGCCGGTTTTACCGCGATGCTGGCGGTGATGGCCCTTGAAGATCACGGGCTGACCCCCGGACATGGCGAAGTTCTGGTAACCGGTGCGGCGGGCGGTGTCGGATCGGTCGCCACCGCGATCCTGGCGGCGCGCGGCTATGATGTGGCGGGCGTGACCGGGCGCCCGGAACAGGCGGACTACCTCAAATCGCTTGGTGCCAAGCGGATCGTGCCGCGCGAAGAGATCAATGAGACAGTCAAGCGCCCGCTTGAAGCTGAGACCTGGGCGGGCTGTGTCGATGCCGTGGGTGGTGCGATGCTGGCGCGGGTCTTGGGGCAGATGAAATACGGTGCCTCGGTCGCGGCTGTGGGGCTTGCGGGCGGGGCTGGTCTGCCTGCGACGGTGATTCCGTTCCTGTTGCGCGGCATCAATCTTCTGGGCATCGACAGCGTCATGCAGCCCTATGCCAACCGCCTGCGCGCCTGGGATCGCATCGCCGCTGATCTGCCGATGGACAGGCTGGAGGCGATGGTGACCCAAGCCACGCTGGCCGATCTGCCCGATCTTGGCCGCGCCATCCTGAAAGGCCAGGTCAAAGGCCGCGTCGTGGTGGATGTGAACGCCTGAGAGGGCCTGATCTTGACCCGGCCTCAAGCTTCGCTTAGGCCGGGTTTGTCCGTGCAGACGGGCTGCCGTTGAACCCTGTCGCGTTCGCCGGCTCGGCTGGAAGACCTGCCAGGTTGGGGAAACCCGTCCTGCGGGCACCCCGTTCGAGATGGCAATGATGAAAGGTTCACAACCATGACCAAACTCGACATTGATTACGTTCGCGCGCAGTTTCCGGCCTTTGCCGAGCCGTCGCTGCAAGGCCAGGCCTTTTTTGAGAATGCCGGCGGTTCTTATACCTGCGCGCCGGTGATCGACCGGCTGACCCGTTTTTACCATCAGCGCAAGGTGCAGCCCTATGCGCCCTATGAGGCCAGCCGTCTGGCGGGGGCCGAAATGGATGAGGCGCGGGCCCGTCTGGCCGCGATGATGGGGGTGGAAACCGATGAGTTGAGCTTTGGCCCATCGACCACACAGAACACCTATGTTCTGGCCCAGGCCTTTCGCCAGCACCTGCAGCCGGGCGATGCGATTGTCGTGACAAATCAGGATCATGAGGCAAATTCCGGCCCCTGGCGCCGATTGGCCGATGATGGTATCGAGATCCGCGAATGGCAGATCGAGCCTGAGACCGGCCATCTGGACCCTGCCGCGCTGGATGACCTGCTGGATGACAAGGTGCGGCTGGTCTGTTTCCCGCATTGCTCGAATGTGGTGGGAGAGATCAATGATGTGGCCGCGATCTGCGCCAAGGCCCGCGCGGCGGGGGCCTGGACCTGCGTTGACGGCGTTTCCTATGCGCCGCACGGGTTTGCCGATGTCGCCGCCCTGGGGGCCGATATCTATCTGTTTTCTGCCTACAAGACCTATGGGCCGCATCAGGGCATCATGGTGATCCGCCGCGCACTTGGCATGGCGCTGCCCAATCAGGGGCATTATTTCAATGCCGATTGCCTCTATAAACGCTTTACCCCGGCCGGGCCGGATCACGCCCAGATTGCCGCCTGCGCCGGGATGGCCGATTATGTCGAGGCGCTGTCGGCCCATCATGGCGGCCCTGCCACCGGCGCGGGTGCGGCGCGATTTGCCCATGATCTGATGCGTGCGGCCGAGGTGGCTCTGCTGAAACCGCTGCTGGAGTTTCTGTCGTCGAAGAACTCGGTGCGGCTGGTTGGTGGGGCCATGGCTGAAAACCGCGCGCCCACGGTTGCGATGGCGCTGAAGGATCCGGGCGAGGAGGTGGCCGCAAAGCTTGCCCCGCTTGGCATCATGGCCGGTGGCGGTGATTTCTATGCCCTGCGCGCCCTGCGTGCCGTTGGCGTTGATCCCGGTCATGGCGCGCTGCGGGTCAGCTTTACCCATTACACACATGCAGATGAGGTCGAAAAACTGATGCGCGCGCTGGATCAGGTGCTGTAGGGGGGGGCGGGACGTCCCCCCGGACCCGGGCCAACGCCGTCCCCCCTTTGCAGAAAATCCATCTCGGCCCTTGCGTAATGCGGCGTCTTTTCGGACAGTCGGATGTGACGCAGATCCCGATGAAAAGGCCGCGCAGACCCATGCCCACCGCTGCAAAACTGGTTTCGGCCATTCTGTTCGCCCTTATCGGCTGGTTCGCCGGGCTTGCCTATCTCGCCATCTTGCCCGAGGGCCAGACCGCCGCGATGGTGGCCCCGGTTGCTGCCGGGGTCGGTCTTTTTCAGGGCTGGTTCACGATGGGCCCGAATGCGACCGGGCGGGTGATCATGGATCTGGGCACCGGGCTGCGCACCTCGGTGCAGATCGTGTTTTTCATGGTGCTGATATTCGGCCTGCTGGAGATGTTCGACCGTTCGATCAGGCTGCGCTATGACGGGCCCGGCGAAGCCACGATTGCCGCGATGGAGCTGTTTCTGGAATATGGCATATCGGTCGTTCTGGCCACGGGTGCCCTTGCCATCCTGACCATCGGCGGAATGGCTGCGGGCATCCTTGCCGGTCTGGTGGCGCGCAGGTGGAGTTGACCCTGACCCGATGACAAATCTGTTTTTCTACGGAACGCTGCGCTACCCGGATTTGCTGCGCTGCGTGCTTGGCCGCGACATCGCGCTGTTGCCCGCCGAATTGCCGGGTTATCGCGCGGTCTGGGCTGAAGGCGAAAGTTTTCCGATGCTGATCGCTGACAGGCGCGCGCGGGCCGCAGGCGTATTGGCACAAGGGTTGGGCGAAGAAGATGTGGCGCGGCTCAACTTCTATGAAGGGGCCTTTGCCTATGATCTGCGCGATCTGAGCGTCGAGACGGGCACCGGCCCGGCCCCGGCGCAGGTGTATTTTCCATCCGATGCGCCCTGGCAACCGGGGGCGGATTGGGATCTGGAGGATTGGGCCCAGACCTGGGGGGCGCTGACGCTGCTGGCCGCGGCCGAGGTCATGCGCGCCTATGGCCGCGAAACTGCTGCTGCGGTGGCGCAGCGTTTTGGCATCATCCGGGCCCGGGCGCAGTCCTTTGTGCGGGCGCAGGCGCGGGTGCGCCCCGCAACGCTGTCCAGCCCGCTGACGCGCGCCGATATCCGGGTTGACCGGCTGGACCGGCCCTATGAGAAATTCTTTGGCATCGAGGAATATCAGACCGCGTTTCGCCGCTTTGACGGCACCTGGTCCAGGCCCGGCCTGCGCGCCATATTTCGTGCCGCTGACGCGGTGACCGTGCTGCCCTATGATCCGCTGCGCGACCTTGTGATGCTGATCGAACAGGTGCGTATGGGGCCTTATGCGCATGGCGACCCGCAGCCCTGGTTGCTGGAGCCGATCGCGGGCATTGTCGATGCCGGCGAAACCTATGAGCAAACCGCCCGGCGCGAGGCCCGCGAGGAGGCGCATATCGACCTGACCGGGCTGCACCATATCGCGGGCTACTACCCGTCGCCCGGCGGCGTGGCGCAATTTCTGGTGTCCTATCTGGGCCTCGCCGATCTGGATGCGGACGGTCGGCGCTCTGGCGGGCTGGATCACGAAGGCGAGGATATCCGCAACATTCTGGTGCCCTTCGAGACGCTTTTGTCGATGCTCGATAGCGGCGAGCTGGCCAATGCGCCGCTGATCTTGTCGGTGCAATGGCTGGCCCGTCACCGCGACGCGTTGCGCGCGCATTCGGCTTGAGTTTGCGCCCTCGCGGGCCTATTCGTGCGGGGCAATGGATTTACCAGCGGAGCACCCGGCCATGGATATCAAGACAGACCTTGCCGCAACGGTGGGCAACACACCGCTGATCCGGCTCAACCGGCTCAGCGACGCGACCGGCTGCGAGATCCTGGGCAAGGCCGAATTCATGAACCCGGGTCAGTCGGTCAAGGATCGCGCAGCGCTTTATATCATCAATGACGCGGTGGCGCGCGGCGCGTTGAAACCGGGCGGCACGATCGTCGAGGGCACGGCAGGCAATACCGGTATCGGGCTGTCGCTGGTCGGGGCCTCGATGGGGTTCAAGACGGTGATCGTGATCCCCGAAACCCAAAGCCAGGAGAAAAAGGACATGATCCGCCTGGCCGGTGCGGAACTGGTGCAGGTGCCGGCCTGCCCCTACAAGAACCCCAATAATTACGTGCATTATTCGCAGCGGCTGGCGGCGGAACTGGCTAAATCCGAACCCAATGGCGCGGTCTGGGCCAACCAGTTCGACAATGTGGCCAACCGGCAGGCGCATATCGAGGGCACCGGGCCCGAGATCTGGGCACAGACCGAAGGCAAGGTCGATGGCTTTACCTGTTCGGTGGGGTCGGGTGGGACTTTGGCAGGTGTCGCTGTGGCCCTGCAGCCCAAGGGCGTGAAAATGGCGCTGGCCGATCCCGAAGGCTCCGGCCTTTACAAGCTCTATACCGGGCGTGAGGCGGGCGGCGATTCAATCACCGAGGGCATCGGGCAGGGGCGCATTACCGCAAATCTCGAAGGCTTCACCCCCGATATGGCCTATAAGATCCCGGATGCCGAAGCGCTGCCGCTGGTCTTTGACCTGCTGCGCGAAGAGGGGCTGTGCCTGGGTGGGTCCTCGGCCATCAACATGGCGGGTGCCGTCCGCATGGCGCGGGAAATGGGGCCGGGCCACACCATCGTGACGGTGCTGTGCGATTACGGCACGCGCTATCAATCCAAGCTTTTCAACGCGGAATTCCTGCGCGAAAAAGACCTGCCGGTGCCGACGTGGCTGACCGCGACGCCGCGTGATCTGCCCTCAGTTTTCGAGTAACCCCTTGTCGTTTCGCCAGACCCTAGCCGCGTTTGCGATTTTGCTGTCAGGCGCGTTTGCGGCCTTGGCGCAGGATATATCGGCCCCCGATTACGACGCCTGGATGGGGACCGCCAACCGGGCCGAACTGGTGATCGACGCGGAACGCGCCTCGGACCCGGCCTTTGAGACCCTGCGCCAGCAACTGGTCGAATGGCGGGGCCGGTTTCAGGATGCCACGGGGCTGAATGCCGCGCGGATCGAAACCCTGCGCGCACAGATCGAGGCGCTTGGCCCGCCCCCTGAGGACGGGGCCAGCGAACCCGTCGAAATTTCGCTCCAACGCGCCGACCTGACCCAACGCCTGGCCGAGGCCGAGGCACCGGGGCGCCGTGCCGAGGCGGAATTGCAGCGCGCGCGCGGGCTGATCGGTGAGATTGACACGCTGTTGTCGCAACGTCAGGCGGGCGCGCTTTTGACGCTGGAACCTGCGCCGCTCAACCCGGCCAACTGGCCCGGTGCCGCCGAGGCCGTCTATGGTTGGGCGCAAGCGGTGATCAATGAGAACGCCCGGCTCTGGGCGTCACCGATCTATCGCGCCGAATTTGGCCAGAACCTTCCCATTGTGCTGATCTACCTGATCCTCGGGCTGGTGCTGCTATTGCGCGGCTGGCACTGGGTCGGGCGGCTGATGGCGGGCTTTGTCGCGGTCGAGGCGACATCGCCCAAGGCGCATCTTTCGGTGTTTTTCCTGTCGCTGATACAGCATCTGGCCCCGATCCTGGGGGTGTTTGCCCTGGTCGAGGCGCTGCTGAGCAGCAGCTTTGTCGGACCGCGTGGAACGATCGTTCTGGACGCCATTGCGCGCATGGCGATGTTCTATTTTGCCGCAATGTGGGTGGGGCGTCAGGTGTTTCCGGCCCGCGAAACCGCACCGCAGCCGCTGAACCTTGCGCCGCTTCTTTTGCGCCGTGGCCGGGTGACGGCCGGCGGTCTGGGCCTGTTATTGGGGTTGACCCATTTCGTCGATCAGATTGCCAATACCGAGGCTTTCGAGACCTCGGAGCGGCTGGTAGTGCTGTTTCCCATCGTCATTCTGACCGGGTTCTTGCTGGCCCGGATCGGTTGGTTCCTGCTGATCCATATCCGCAATCAGATGGCCGCCGGAACAATGGTGCCGATGCGCGCGCGGGTGTTCGGCTTTCTGGGGCGCGCGGTTATCGGTCTGGGGCTGGCGGGGCCGGTGCTGGTCGGGGTGGGATATTTCACCGCCGGTTCCAGTTTTCTGTTCCCGACCGCGCTGACGCTGGCGCTTCTGGCCGTTCTGGGCGTTTTGCAACGTCTGGTGACCAGTTTCTACGGTATCCTGACCGGGCGCGACCAGACCCAGGAGGAATCGCTGACGCCGATGCTGATCGGCTTTGTTCTGTCGTTGTTCTCGATTCCGGTCTTTGCGCTGATCTGGGGCATGCGTCAGGCGCAGCTTCTGGATCTGTGGCGGCAGCTGTTTGATGGGTTTGATATCGGCGGTATTACCATCAGCCCGCGCAATTTTCTGGCCTTCGCGCTGGTCTTTGCCATCGGGTATACGATCACGCGGCTGGTGCAGAACACGTTGCGCAACTCGGTGCTGCCCAAGACCCGGCTGGATGCCGGCGGGCGCACTGCTGTGGTCACGGGCACCGGCTATGTCGGCATATTTCTGGCCGCGCTGATTGCCATCACCATGGTGGGCATCGATCTCAGCTCGATCGCGATTGTCGCCGGTGCGCTATCGGTCGGCATCGGTTTCGGCCTGCAAACCGTGGTGTCGAATTTTGTGTCGGGCATCATCTTGCTGATCGAGCGCCCGATCAAGGAAGGCGACTGGATCCAGGTCGGCACCACGGCCGGGTATGTGCGCGAAATCTCGGTGCGCTCGACCCGGATCGAGACCTTCGACCGCTCGGATGTGATCGTGCCGAATGCCGATCTGATCTCGGGCGTGGTCACCAACATGACGCATCACAACGCCACCGGCCGCGTGATCGTGCCGGTGGGCGTGGCCTATGGCAGCGACACCAGACAGGTCGAGGCGATCCTGCTCGAGATTGCCGAAAGCCATCCCATGGTGCTGCTGACACCGCCGCCCAGCATCGTGTTTCAGGGCTTTGGGGCCGACAGCCTCGATTTCGAGATCCGGGCCATCCTGCGCGATGTGAACTGGGTTTTATCGGTAAAAAGCGACATGAACCACGAGATCGCGCGCCGGTTTGGCGAGGCCGGGATCGAGATACCCTTTGCGCAGCGCGATATCTGGTTCCGCAATCCCGAGGCGCTGTCGGGCATTGGTGCTGCGGGGGCTGTGGCCCGCGACAGCGCCACCGGCGGGCCAACAAGTGATGGAGAGAATGAGTGACAGAGCAGTTGTTTTTGCACGATGCCTATCGCAAGACCGCGCCGGGAACGGTTACCCAGGTCACCGAGGAGGGCGGTATCGTGCTGGATGGCACGCTGTTCTATGCCCAGGGCGGTGGCCAACCGGGCGATAGCGGAACGCTCGATTGGGCCGGCGGGCGTATTCGCGTGGCAACCACGGTCAAGGGGCAGGGCGGGAGCGTCGTTCTGGTGCCGGCCGAGGCCGAAAAACTGCCGCCCGTCGGCACCCGTGTGGAACAGCGTCTGGATTGGGATCGCCGCCATGGACATATGAAAATCCACACCGCGCTGCATCTGCTATCGGTTGTGATCCCGCTGCCAGTGACGGGCGGTGCGATTTCGGCCGAAAAAGGCCGGCTGGATTTCGACATGCCCGACGCGCCCGAGGACAAGCTGATCATTCAGGGCCGGATCAATGCGCTGATCGACCGGGATCTGCCAGTGACGGATAGCTGGATCAGCGACGCCGAACTGGCCGCCAATCCCGGTCTGGTCAAGACGATGTCGGTCAAGCCGCCGACCGGCGCGGGGCGGGTTCGGCTGGTTCAGATCGGTGCGGCAAAGGCCATGATCGACCTGCAACCCTGCGGCGGCACCCATGTCGCGCGGACCGGCGAGATCGGCAAGATCACGATCGGCAAGATCGAAAAGAAAGGCCGCCGGAACCGGCGTGTGAGCGTGGTTCTGGCGGGGTAGTTTGTCGGCCTTTAAGGCGGCCTTGAAGGGGGCGTTGCCCCCCGTCGCCTTGCGGCGCCTCCCCCCAGGATATTTGACGCGCAAAGAAGGCCGGGCGGGCGATCAGATTATCCAGGGAATGAACGGGAAAAGCACCGCGATGCCTATTGGTCCGAGCGGCAACAGCCACGCGATGATCACGGCGCGCGCGGGCAGCGGATCAAGGTCAAGGCCACGGGCGCGACCAAGCGACGGCGCGGCGGCGATGATCAGAAGCACCGAAAAGAACAGGATTTGCGACCAGCGCCCGTAATCGACCCCGAGTGCGAACAGGGCGAGGGTTGCCAGCGGCGCAAGGAACAGCAGATCATGCGTGGCCCGGTTCAGCCGGTAATGGCTGTGCAGCAGGAAGATCGGGATGGCCACGAAATAGGCGACAATCAGGTAATGCAGCGGTGGAAACCCGCGCGCGGGCTCCAGCAGGTCACGGCTCCAGACCGAGGCGGCAAGGGCCACATCGGGGGGCAGGGCGGCGCTGAGATCAACCTCGACCCCGCCCCAAACAAGCAACGCGACGGCGCCGGCCAGCGCAGGCAGGGCCGTCAGGATCAGATCGGCGGCGCGCGAACGGCGCATCCAGGCCTGTGCGGCCACGACCGGAACGGCGTAAAACAGCGCCGCCTCATGGATCAGAACAGTGGCCAGCAGCACCGCACCGGCAGGCAGAAGCCAGCCGCGTGCCACGGCCGCCATGGCCGCCGCTGCCAGCACGAAATTCACATGATCGAGCCGGGCCGCGTCAAACCCCAGTTGCACAAAGCCCACAGGCGACAGGATCAGGGCGGCCAGAATCCAGCCCTGGCCGGGGGTGGCGGTGTCTGTTCCCGATCGCAGGAACAGCTTTGCTGCCCACAGGATCAAGACCAGCACCAGCCCGGCATCGAGCCCCAACATGATGGCATATTCCGCATTGCCGCCATCGACAAACGGGGCCAGCACAGGGGCCATCACAGTTCCCATCAGGGCGCGCCGCATGAAGCCGAAATCGGCATAGCTGACATGGTAATGCGTCATGTTCCAGACCAGCGCATCGGGCGGCGCACCGGTGGTAAACCAGGCCAGAAGATGTGGCGACAGGCCGAACAGATAGGCCGCCGCGCAGAGCAGGACAAACAGCAGCCGACCACTGCGGCCCTGAAACAGATTATCCATGTCTCGGCCTTTCTCTGGTTGTCTCTTGATTGCAGGAAACAACAGGAAAACGGCAATTTTAGGGAAAGGGGGCCGGGGTCTTTCCTGGGCGGGTGACCGACCACGCGACGACGAAACATATCGCTATCGGGCTGTCGGGGCCGGCAAACGGTCTGATTGCGCCCTTTACCTATGGCGCATATGACCGGCCGCGGCATCACCGCGACCACTCGGCTGATTCAGCCGCTCCAGACATTGCGGATCAATGATCGAATAGTGGATCTGAGGGCCGCCTTTCTCATCCTTGACCAGCCCGTCATTGCGCATTTTCGCAAGATGCTGCGAGACCTCGGATTGCGACAGGCCTGCGACCGCGCACAGCTCTGATACGGTGGCCTTGCCGGCGGCAAGCCGACACAGGATCAGCAACCGGCGCGTGTTGGCCATCTGCTTGAGCAGCGCTGTGACCTTTGCGGCACGTTTCCAGGGTCAGGACCCATTATTCCTGCATCACCGGTTTGACATTGCGGAACCATGGGTCTGCGACGTAGAATTACATCAATTCGGTTGACACTAATTCAGTAGTTGCTAAATTAGTGTTTCCTAATTCATACGTCACTAACGCATCCCCATGCGTCCCGCCCATGCGACCTGTCAGTCAGATGTCGAAAGCCACGCCATGTATAAGATATTTTTGCTCTCCCTCCTTCTCGCCGGACCGGCCCTGGCCCAGACTGCGCCCACATTCGAGGTGACCACCAGCCTCATTGCCGACCGCAAGGCGGTTTTTGCCACGGTCGAAAGCGTCGATACGCTGACGGCGCGAACCCGGGTCGGCGGCACGGTCGCCGAACTGCTGGTCGATGAGGGCGATATGGTTGCGGCGGGCGATGTGCTGGCGCTGGTGGTCAATGAACAGATCGCGCCGCAAATCGCCTCGGCCGGATCGCAGGCCGAGGCGCTGGCGGCCGAGCTGTCGCAGGCGCGCGAGGATCTGGTGCGCGCCCTTGACCTGTTCGAGCGCGGCATCATCGCCCAGGCGCGTCTGGATCAGGCCCAAACAGGGGTCGCGGTTCTGGAAGGCCGTCTGGCCTCGGCGGTTCAGGCCCGCGACGTGCTGGTGCAGCAGCAACGCGAAGGCCAGGTGCTTGCCCCGGCAGCCGGGCGGGTGCTGGAGGTGCTCAGCCCGCAGGGCAGCGTCATGCTGCCCGGTGAACCTGTCGCGGTCATTGCGTCCGATCAATACATGCTGCGGCTGAACCTGCCTGAACGCCATGCCCGAACCATATCGGTGGGCGACCAGATCGAATTGGGCGGCGCCGCTCTGGGCGGCGATGTCGCCGCGATCGGCCAGATCCGCCAGGTCTATCCGCGCATTGTCAATGGCCGCGTCATCGCCGATGCCGAGGTCGACGGGCTGGGCAGTTTCTTTGTCGGCGAACGGGTGCGGGTCTATGTGACGGTCGATACGCGCGAGGTTCTGCTTGTCCCGCCGGATTATATCACCACCCGGTTCGGCAATGATTTCGTGATTCTGATCACCGATCACGGACCCAGTGAGATCGTCGTCTTGCTGGGCGAAGAGACGGCTGAGGGCATCGAGATTCTGGCCGGGCTTTCGGCTGGCGACATGTTGGTGCTGCCATGAAGCTCGGTATTTCCGGGCATCTGACCCGCAGTTTCATCCACTCCGCACTGACACCGCTGCTGCTGCTTGCATCGCTGGCCGTGGGCTTGATCGCGCTGGCCGTCATCCCGCGTGAGGAAGAACCGCAGATCTCGGTGCCGATGGTCGATGTGATGCTGCGCACCGACGGGTTGCGCGCGGCCGATGCGATCGAACTGGTGACCGAGCCGCTGGAGACCATCCTGCGCTCGATCGACGCTGTCGATCAGGTCTATTCCCAGACCGAAGATGATCGTGTGATGCTGACGGCGCGATTTGACGTCGGCACCGATCCCGATGATGCCATCCTGCGCGTGAATGAACGGATCATGGCCAATATGGACCGCATCCCGCAGGGGATCTCGCCGCCCCTGATCGTCGGGCGCGGCATCAATGATGTGGCCATTCTGGCACTGACGCTGTCACCGACAGCTGAGGCGGGCGAACATTGGGACGACCGCGCGCTTTATTCGCTGGCCGAGGAATTGCGCGCTACGCTGATGTCGGTCGAGGATGTCGGGCTGACCTATATCGTGGGCGGGCGAACCGACCAGATCCGGATCGAGCCCGATCCCGAACGGCTGGCGCTTTATGGCGTGACCCTGCAACAATTGGCCGAGCGCGTCTCTGCGGCGAACCAGTCATTCCCGGCCGGCAGCGTGACCGCTCTGGACCGCACGCTTTCGGTGATTGCCGGCCAGACCCTGCGTGGCACCGCCGATATTGGCCTGCTGCAACTGACGACCCGCGATGGCCGCCCGGTCTATGTCCGTGATGTTGCCGATATCGTGATTGGTGGCGCGCCGGTCGAGGCGCGCACCTGGACCCTGACCCGCGAGGAAGGCGAGACCGAGTGGACCCGGCTTCCGGCCGTCACCCTGGCCATCGCCAAGCGTGAAGGTGCCAATGCCGTTTTGGTTGCGGAACACGTGCTGGAGCGGCTGGAACTGCTGCGCGGCGATCTGATCCCCGAGGATATTTCGGTCGAAATCACCCGCAATTATGGCGAATCCGCCGATGAAAAGGCCAATGAACTGCTCTTTCATCTCGGCCTTGCGACGGTGTCGATCGTTCTTTTGATCACCTTTGTAATCGGCTGGCGCGAGGGCATCGTGGTGGCCATCGTCATCCCCACCACCATCCTGCTGACGCTTTTCGCCTCCAATCTGATGGGCTATACCATCAACCGGGTTTCGCTGTTCGCCTTGATCTTTTCGATCGGGATATTGGTGGATGACGCGATCGTGGTGATCGAAAACATTGCCCGGCACTGGGCCATGGATGACGGGCGCAGCCGCAGCCAGGCGGTGATCGAGGCCGTGGCTGAGGTCGGCAACCCCACCATCGTGGCCACCCTGACCGTGGTGGCCGCCTTGCTGCCGATGCTGTTCGTATCGGGATTGATGGGCCCCTATATGGCCCCGATCCCGGTCAATGCCTCGGCGGCCATGATCTTTTCCTTTTTCGTCGCGGTGATCCTGACCCCTTGGCTGATGCTGCGCATTGCCGGGCGTGGCGGCAAGGCCAAGGCCGGCAATGGCCACTCCCATGACAGCGAAGGCATACTGGGCCGGATGTTTCGCCGCGTGGCCACGCCGATCATCGTCAGCCGCTGGCGCGCCGGGCTTTTTCTGGTGGTTGTGCTGGCGATGACTGTGGTGTCCATGACCTTCTTTTTCGACCGCACCGTGACAGTAAAGCTGCTGCCATTTGATAATAAATCTGAATTCCAGGTGATCCTCGATATGCCCGAGGGCACCAGCCTGGAACGCACCGAGCGGGTTTTGGTAGCGGCCAGCGCACGTCTGTCCGCCCTGCCCGAGGCGGTCTCGATCCAGCTCAATGCCGGCACCGCCGCCCCGTTCAACTTCAACGGGCTGGTGCGCCATTACTATCTGCGCAACCGCCCTGAGCTGGGTGATCTTCAGGTGAACCTGTTGCCAAGGGACGAGCGCGAGCGCAGCTCTCACGAGATTGCGCTTGAGGCGCGCGAACTTCTGGCCGGTATCGACCTGCCCGAAGGCGGCTCCATCCGGATCGCAGAGGTTCCGCCCGGTCCCCCGGTGCTGGCCACGCTGCTGGCCGAAATTTACGGCCCCGACGCCGAAACCCGGCGCGCCGTCGCCCGCGAAGTGCGCGAAGCCTTCGCCACGGTGCCCTTCATCGTCGATATCGAGGACAGTTTCGGCGTGCCACGCCCGCGCCTGCGGCTGGCCATCGACCAGGACAGCCTGGAGTTTTTCCGGGTCCGCCAGCGCGATGTCTATGACACGATCCGGGTTCTTTTCGACGGCATCCCGGTGGGCTATTCGCAACGCGGGCAGGGCCGTGACCCGACCGAGATCCGCGTCGCCCTGCCGCGTGCGGATCTCAACTGGTCGGAACGGCTGGCTTCCACGCCGGTGCCTGCCAACCTGCTGCCGGGCGATCGTGGTGTGGTGGAGCTGGGGGATGTGATTTCCGTCAGCGAAGAGGATGGCAGCTATCCCATCTTCCGCCGCAATGGTCGCTTTGCCGAGATGGTGATGGCCGAGCTGGCGGGCGAATTCGAGGCCCCGATTTACGGCATGATCGCCGTGCAGGAGGCGCTGGATGACCGGCCCTGGACAGCGGATGTTCCGCGCCCGGAGATCAGCTACTATGGCCAACCCGAAAGCGACGCCGCCCCGACGCTGCTCTGGGATGGGGAATGGGAGGTTACCTATGTCACCTTCCGCGACATGGGGGCCGCCTTTGCTGTGGCCATCCTGGCGATCTATGTGCTGGTCGTGGCGCAGTTCGGATCCTTCCGGGTGCCGCTCGTCATCCTGACGCCAATACCGCTGACCTTCATCGGCATCGTCTTTGGCCATTGGCTGTTCAACGCCGCCTTTACCGCAACCTCAATGATCGGCTTTATCGCGCTGGCGGGCATCATCGTGCGAAACTCCATCCTGCTGGTCGATTTCATCCGCCATGGCGCAGTCGAAGGCGAGCCGTTGCGCGAAACGCTGCTGCGCGCGGGCGCAATCCGGTTCAAGCCGATTCTGTTGACCGCGATTGCCGCGATGATCGGTGCTTCGGTGATCCTGACCGATCCGATCTTTCAGGGGCTGGCGATATCGCTGCTGTTCGGTCTGGTCTCGTCGACCTTGCTGACGGTGCTGGTGATCCCGGCCATCTATGTGTTGTTCAAGAACGCAGATGCGCCCTACCAACCCGCCGGCCCTGAGCCAGAGAAGATGTGATCGGCGGTGGCTGACGGGGGCAGGCGGGCAGGCGGGGTGACCAGCGCCGGCATGTTTCACATGATGATCAAACCTGACCAGCGCGCCGAAAAAAGCCGGTGATGGGTGCGCGGGTTCATGCATCTCGCAGAGGTCATGGATGGAACTGTATTCATCAATGCCATCAAATATAACAAACCAGATCAGATCATCAGCGAAACAGCAGAATTGATCATGTCTCGACTGTGCTTTGGCCGGGATTGATCCACGGGGTTACCGGCGCAAGTCCAGGAGGCCCCTGGACAGGAAATTGTGCCAGCGGTTTCGGAAACTGCCCGCTGAACGGCCCCGGGGCGGCTTCCGGCGGCTGCATATAGTGCTGAGAAGGGACGGATGGGGGGGCTGTCTCCACGGCCGGAACGAATCGAGCATATGCACCCGAAACCAGGTTTCGGCGCGGGGCGGAAAATGTTTTTTTGGAATTTCTATTCTGTCAATAAATGAATTAAATCAGATAGTTATGGCGTTCAATTTGGGTGCTCTGTCATTTGTCATGAAAATATCACTCAACAAATCCATCAAGATGATACAAGAATCCAGAAGCACCGCACACGTGTGCGGTGTTCGCCAACAACTCGTCTCAACCGCTCTTTGGAGATTTCGATGACCTTTCTCAAACGAAGCACAGCCATCGCCACCACGCTTGCCTTAATGGCTGGTCCGGCGCTTGCCCAGGAATACACCATTACTGTTTGGGCCGGGGGCACAAACGACAGCGACAGTTACCGGATCGAGGCCATCGAGATGGCCGCCGACATCCTGGAACGCGAGGCCGCAATCATGGGTGAGGAGCTGTCCATCACCGTTGAAGGGCGCCGCGATTTTGCCGGCTGGGATGAATTCAAACAGGCGGTGACACTGAGCGCCGAGGCGGGCACTGCGCCCAGTATCGTGGTGACGTCGCATCTTGATATCGCCCCCTGGAGCCAGGCCGGCTACATCGTTCCGATCGAAGACTATGTCGATCTTGACGCATGGCCGCTGAACAACGTTTACCCGAACCTGATGGAAATCGCGTCTTATGGCGGTATCCAATGGGGCGTGCCGCAAGATTCCGAATCGCGCCCGTTCTTCTTCTGGCGCGAAGTGCTGGTCGAACTTGGCTATAGCGAAGATCAGATTGACGATTTGCCGAATATGGTGGCCAGCGGCGAATACACGCTGCGCAACGTGCTTGCCGATGCGACGCGCGCCGTCGAAATGGGCATTGTCGAGGAAGGCTACGGCTTTTATCCGCGCCCATCCAACGGGCCGGACTATGCCCAGTTCTATCAATCCTTTGGTGGCGAATTGATGGATCCGGATACCGGCCAACTGGTGCTGGATGTCACCGCGATGACCGAGTTTTACCAGTTCTTCGTTGATGCGGTGGCCGCAGGCGTGACCCGTCAGAACCATCTCGGCACCGATTGGGGGCAATGGTATAATGAGGTTGCAAATGGCCGGGCCGCGTTCTGGCATGGTGGCACCTGGCACTTCGGTCGCTACGCAGCCGAAGGCAACGATGATTTCTGGGGCACGATCCAGTTCTCCTTGATCCCTGCCGGCAATGATGAAGGCCGCGCAAACACCATCACGCATCCGCTGGTGTATCTGATCCCGGATCAAGAGGATGACCGCGCAGAAGAGATTGCAGCACAGCTGATCTCGATCGCAACCGAGCCCCGGATCAACTCCTTGCACGCGATTCAGTCGAACCATCTGGCGGTAACGCGCGCCCAGGAAGGCGTCGAACTTTATTCCAGCAACCGTTGGGCCGCCGAGGCCACCGAGGTTCTGCTTCCTTATGCGAATGCGCAGCCGAACCACGTGCAATACGGTGCCTTCGCAGAAGCAATGTTCCGCGGTCTGGAAGCTTCCTGGACCGGTGTTCAGACCCCTGAAGAGGCCGTTGCCGAGCTTCAGGCACAGCTGACTGCAACCTTGGGCGATGATCTTATCATTCGCTGACGAGATCACTGGCGGGGCGTCAATTCAACGCCCCGCCACACCGCTTCCGGAGGACCCCGAATATGAGAGCCCGCCTTCTAGGCATCGGATTTCTGGTGCCTGCGCTTGTCGCTGTAACCTTGTTTTTTCTGCTGCCTGTCCTGATTACCGTCATGTTTTCCTTTACCAATATGTCCACTTCGACGGGCATTCTTGGCGGCGAATACATGATCTCGCAAACCCAATTGCGCGATCTTGCATCGGCGGGGGTCGGTGACGAGACGGTGGAACAACTGGAATCGGCCGGATATGAGATTACCGAAGCCGGGCTGGTCCTGATGGCCGAGCAATTCGGCCAGGATCGCGCCGATGAACTGCGCGAGGATTATTTTGGCGAAACCTTCACCAGACAGCGCGACCTCGAACGGGTCTTGCGCAATCTTGACAGCGAACCGATGCGGCGCACCCGCGAACGCAAGGCAGCGGCCGATCTTTTTGCTGTGACCATCGTGGGGGAACGCTTTGCCACCGAGGAAGAGTTTCGCGCCGCAATCACCGCCACCGGAATCGACCCGGTTGATCATGATGCGCTGACCACGGCGGCCTATACCGGCTGGACCTGGACCACCGACAATTTTTCGCTGCTGTTCGAACTGCCCTCGACCCTGCGCTACGCCCTGAACACGGGGTTTTATGTGGTCTGCACATTGGCCTTCAATGTCCTCTTTGGGTTGTTTCTGGCCATCTCGACCTTCTATCTGCCGCAAAAACTGGCCAATACATTTCGCGCCATCTGGTTCCTGCCGCGGATTTTGCCGCCGGTGATGTATGTGTTGATGTGGAACTGGTTCACCTGGGATAACGGCTTTATTGCCACAGTTACCGGTTGGTTCGGCGTGGCTCAGCAAAACTGGATGATGCAGACGCCGACCCATGCCTGGACGGTTGTCATTCTGATCAATGGTTTTGTCGGCGCGTCGTTGGGAATGATCCTGTTTTCATCGGCGATCAAGGCGATCCCTACTGAAATGCTCTATGCGTCCGAGGTCGATGGTGCAAATCGCTGGCAACAGGTGCGCCATATCATCCTGCCGCAAATGCGCTGGCCGATCCTGTTCATCACCTCCTATCAGACGCTCAGCCTGCTGACCTCGTTTGAATATATCTTGCTGGCCACCGATGGCGGGCCGGGACGGAGCACCGAGGTTTGGGCGCTGGCTGCCTATCACACCGCGCTGAACAATTACGGCGGCAATCTGGAATACGGATTTGGCGCGGCCTATGCGCTGGTTCTGGTGATCATCGGCATCATCCTGAGCGCGCTGTATCTGAGGTTTTTCAACTTCAAGGAGCTTGTCTCCAAGCCGAGGATCGAACAATGACCGGACATTCCCGTATCTGGCATCTGGTGGCGATCCTGACGCTGTTTTCGCTGCCGCTGCTCATAATGTATATCTTCCAGGTGGTCGAAAGCGTTGCGCAACCCGAGCCCGGTTCGCTGATTCCCGGCGAGTTCAACCTGCAAAACTGGCGCTTCTTGTGGGAGAGCATTGACGCCGGGCGCCCCTCGATCTGGCGGGTGACTTTCAACACCTTCGTGTTCGCCTCCTCGACGGCGGTGGCGGTCTGTTCCTTGTCGGTGACGGCAGGCTATGCGCTGTCGCGGCTCAACCTGCCGGCGCGGCCTGTTTTTCTGGGCGGGCTGATCATGCTGCACGCCTTTCCCACCATCACGCTGATCATCGCGATCTTTATCACGCTCCAGTTCATGGGCCTGTATGACACGCTGACCGGCATCATCCTGGTCAAGGCGGCGCTGGAACTGCCTTTTGGCATCTGGATCATGAAAGGGTTCTACGACACCGTCCCCTGGGAAATCGAGATGGCGGGGGTGCAGGACGGGGCCAGCCGGTTCCGGGTGTGGTGGGAACTGGTCCTGCCACAGGTAAAGCCGGGCCTGGCGGCGCTTTTGATCATCTCGTTCCTGTCTGGCTGGTCGGAATTCGTGCTGCCGCTTGTTCTGGCCCCCGGGTCGGGTGCGCAGGTGCTGGCCACCTATATGAACGCGGTCATCTCGGATGACACGACACTTGATTTCGGCCTCTTCAAGGCCATCGGCATGTTCTATTCGATGCCGGTAATTCTGGTCTACCTGCTGTTCCAGAAACAGCTGATGAACATTTATGGCGGAGGCACTAAGGGCTGATGGAACTGAAGCTTACCAAATTCACCAAACGGTTCGGCGGACTTGCGGTGATCGACCAGTTGGACCTGACGATCAACAGCGGCGAGATGATGGCGTTGCTCGGTCCCTCGGGTTGCGGCAAGTCGACGACGCTGTTCGCGATTTGCGGGATCCACAAGATGGATGGTGGCACGCTGCATTTTGGCGATGAGGACGTCACCCGCCTGCCGGCGCAGCAAAGACCGGTCGGGGTGGTCTTTCAGAACTATGCGCTCTACCCGCATATGACCGTGGCCGAAAATATTGCCTTCCCGCTCAAGGTGCAGCGCAAATCGAAATCCGTGATCAAGGACGAAGTTGGCCGTATGGCCGAGCTCGTGCATATCTCCAACCTGCTGGACCGGCGCCCGGCGCAGCTTTCGGGTGGTCAGCAGCAACGTGTGGCCCTGGCGCGCGCGATGGTGCGCAAACCTGATATCCTGTTGCTGGATGAACCGCTGGCCAATCTCGACGCCAAGCTGCGCCTCGAGATGCGATCGGAGATCCGCCGGATTCAGCGTGAAACAGGCATCACCGCCATCCTGGTGACCCATGATCAGGTCGAAGCCATGTCAATGTGTGACCGCATTGCCTTGATGAAAGAGGGCAAGATCGTCCAGCTCGACACGCCGATGGGCATGTATACCAACCCGGCTGACCAGTTTGTTGCGGGCTTTCTTGGCAATCCACCGATCTCGTTCATAGCGGCCAAAGCCGGTGCGACCCTTGACCTTGGGCATGGTTTGCAGATTGCCCGCCCTGCCGGTTTCAGCGCGCAGGGCCAGGTGACACTTGGCATTCGGCCGGAACATTTCGGGCCGCAATTCGGAACCGGGATCGAGGGGGAAATTGTCTTCCTTGAGCCGCAGGGGCGCGAGGAGCTTGTTGATATCCGGCTTGCCTCCGGGGCCACGTTGCGCGCGATTTTGCCTTCGGGCGAAGGCTATAGCCTTGGGCAAACCGTGAATTGGGGCATTCAGCTCGACAGTATCCTTGCGTTTTCCGCAAGTGGCGAGCGCCTTTGATGGATCAACCGCTGCCACCACGCCCCTATTCCATCGCGCATCGCGGTGCCTCGGCCTATGCGCCCGAAAATACGCTGGCGGCCTTTCGCAAGGCAGCGGCCCTTGGTGCCGATATGTGGGAGGTTGATATCCGCATGAGCGGTGACGGTGCGGTCGTGGTCTTCCATGATGCAGCCCTTGCGGATGGTCGCCTGGTTGTGGATTTGTCCGTGGCAGAGCTGCTGGCCGCCAGGCCAGACATGCCGCATCTTGAGGAAGTTCTGGCGCTGGCCGCCGAACTCGGGGCCGGAATATATGCCGATATCAAGGATCTGGACGCCTGTTTGCCAACCCTGGATGGTCTGAAATCCCATGGTATCGAATTGGCCATCATCGGCGCGTTTCACACCGATGTGGTTGCGATCCTGAGGGCGGCAAACTGCCCCTATCCGATATCGGCGCTGGTCCCGATCGGGGCTGACCCGCATCAATATGCCCCGCATGCAGATGTGATCCATCTGTGTTGGGAACATATGGACCGCCCCCAGGACGCCTTGACGCCAGCCCTGTTTCAGCGCGCATTCGCCAATGGCCAGCGCGTGGCGCTTTGGCATGAAGAAGATCCGGCACGCATGGCGGCAATCCGCGCCAAACCGGTGACCGGCATCTGCTCGGACAGGCCCGAGCTGGTGAACCCGTTTCAGCCCCCAAGCGCATGGCCTGTCGGCGTGGTATGCCACCGGGGCGCGAACAAGATCGCGCCTGAAAACACGCTGCCAGCATTGGAATGCGCACTGGCGGCAGGGTTCAGCCATATCGAGGTAGACCTGCATATCACCGCCGATGGCGAAATTGTGGTGATGCATGACCCGACGCTGGAACGCACCACCAATGGCACCGGCCCAATCACCAAAAAAACCATGGCCGAATTACGGGCGCTGGATGCCGGAAGCTGGTTTGAGCCGTTTTTTGCAGGCATCCAATTGCCCACGCTTGACGAAGTTCTGAGCCTTGTCGCGCGCTATGACGGCCAGATTTACCTGGAGCTCAAATCCGCCCCCGGTGCCCCGGTCTGGTCACGTGTCGTGGCGGCTGGCCTGCAGAAACGCTGCTTCTTCTGGTCGTTCAATCGCGATCTCCTGACCGAATTGCGCGCCCTGACGGATGCGGCCACGATCATGGCGCGGCGCCAGGATTACCCGAGCCTTCAGGATGCGATCCAGGATTACGATGCCAGCCTGATCGAATTCTTGCCGCAGGACGACCCGTTCGAGATGGCGGCGCTGCGGGGCAGCCCGATCACCTCGATGGTGGCCTATGGGGGGCAAGAACCGGATATCTTTGCCCGGCTGGTTAAGCTGCGCCCGGATCTGGTCAATCTTGATCAACCATTCGCCTTCGGGCGGTATCTTGCGGGTCAATATTCGGCATGACAAATGGCCCCAAGCGCAAACCAACCTCATTTGACGTGGCCCGCCTTGTTGGTGTGTCGCGCTCGGCGGTGTCGCGTGCCTACACGCCCGGAGCGGATATTGCCGAAGAGACCCGTGAAAAGATTCTGAAGGCGGGGGCCGAGTTGGGATATCGGGTGAATTCGCTGGCGCGCGGGCTGCAGGGTCGGCATTCGGGAATTGTTGGTCTGGTGGCGTCGCGCCTTGACACCCCATTGCGGGCCCGACAGGTCCGTCTGCTGGCGCAGGCGCTGATCCGCGAGGGGTTCCGGCCGATGTTGCTGACGGCAGAAAAACCCGACGAGGTCGGCGGGCTGATCGATTCTCTGCTCGGGTATTCGGTGGCCGGGATGATCGTCACCTCAGGCACGCCGCCGC
Source organism: Alterinioella sp. (assembly GCF_058343375.1). Classification (NCBI taxonomy): domain Bacteria; kingdom Pseudomonadati; phylum Pseudomonadota; class Alphaproteobacteria; order Rhodobacterales; family Paracoccaceae; genus Alterinioella; species Alterinioella sp. Next base: position 11,907 of record NZ_JBTUJH010000092.1, on the reverse strand, counting down.
GCGCCCTGATCGAGGATTGTGGCCGTCTTGGTCTGCCTGTGGTGCTGATCAACCGCGCCGGTGTGACCAGTTGGGGGGACAGGATCATCGCGGATGTCGACAAGGCCGGTCAGATTGCCTTTGAGATGTTGCAGAAATCCGGGGCGACCCGAATGGGCTGCTTGCTGCCACGAATTGAAACATTCTCGGTCTCGGGTCGGATCAAGGCCTTTGTTGAACGGGCCAAAGCATCCGGTTTGCCTTGTGAAATGCTGAGCGCCGCCGATCAGGGATATGCGGATGCCCGCAGCGCAATTGCTGAACAAGGCGGCGCTGTGGCCCGGATTGACGGGCTGTTTTGCGCCACGGACCTGATGGCGATGGGCACGCTTGACGCCTTGCGGCTGGATCTGGGCCTGCGGGTGCCGGATGACATTCAGGTGGTTGGGTTCGACGATATCGAACAGGCCTCCTGGGGGGCCTATGACCTGTCGACCATTCGTCAGGATCTGAACGAGCAATGCGATCACGCCATGACGCTTCTTCTTGAGCGAATGCGCGATATCAACATGCCGATCCGCACATTGAATCAAACGCTTGCAGCAGTTTACCGGAGTACCACAAAAAATGCCCGCTGATCGCCTGTCCTTTGCAATAACCATCGCTGAAGAGGCTGGCAGGCTGGCGCGTGACCTGCGCGCGGACCCATCCCGCCTTGAGGTCAGCATCAAGGGTCCGATGGATCTGGTGACAGCTGCGGATCACAAAGTCGAGGCGCTTTTGCGCAAACGCATCACGGATGCCTATCCCGGTGCGGCCATATTGGGAGAGGAGCAAGGGCGACAGGGGGACGGGCACGCCTGCTGGATCGTTGATCCGATTGACGGCACGGTGAATTTTGCCCGGGGAATGCCGGAATGGGCCATATCGATTGCCTATTTTGACGGCGAGGCGCTGACGCATGGCGTCATCCACGCGCCGGATCTGGGATTGACCGCCAGCGCATGGATTGGCGGCGAGGCCCGGCTGAATGGGACGGTGATCGACCTGCATCAGCGCGAAGTTCCGCTTAGCCCGATGGTCGCACTTGGGTATTCGTCGCATGGCCAGCTTTCAGACTATCTGGACCGGATCGAGAAATTGCTGGCCGAGGGGATCGAGCATCGCCGCCATGGTGCCGCGACGATCGGGTTTCTGGGCGTTCTTGCCGGTTGGTTTGACGCCTATCACGAGCAGGTGCTCAATATCTGGGATGCGGCTGCGGGGCTGGTTCTGATCGAGGCCGCAGGCGGTGTATCGCGCCATGATCCGCTGGACAGTTTTCTTGTTCGGCCTTCAAAAGTTTTTGCCGAAACGGGTAAAGTCATTGGTTTGTCAGACATATTGGGCTAGAACCCGGGCGCTCGATCAGACTTGGGTGCGATCCGAGATGAAGAGAGCCCCAAAAGTGAGCGAACCGATCTGATCCTGTGTCTGCTTGACATCGCTTGTGTCGCTGCCTTGCTGATCTGGGCCGTCAGGCTGCTGCACACAGGCGTTGAACGCGGCTTTTCCAGGCATCTGCGCCAGTGGCATCGGCATTTGGCCTTGATCGGGCTGCGGGCCTGGTATCCTGTCCGACGCCTCCAGAATGCCCGGCCATGCTTCGGGGTGGCGCGCCGCCATGGCCGCGAGATGAAACCGTGATAGAGTTTGCCACCCTGCGAATTGTCGCCCCAAGATGTGACGCATTCATGGGCACCCCCGTTCTCTAGAGCGCGTCGCGCCTGATCGGATTCGAGCATTCATCACCCGGACCGAGGCAGCGTTCGCGCAATCGAATGTGTTCGGGTCGGCCGGTGAATTCGATTTGGCGCGACGCGCTCTAAAAAACTGAGATTTCACGCCTCCCGATGAGACAATGCTTTGACCGCCGGTTCGTTTCACAGCAATATCACGCATGGCATTGGAGACGACACTTACCAAACTGATACCCGAACTTCGGGCTTACGCAACTTCGCTCGCTGCTGATCGGACGGCGGCCGAGGATGTGGTTCAGGATGCCTTGGAACGCGCATTGAAATCGCGAAACTGCCCAAAGCAGATCAATGATCTGCGGCCCTGGATGTTCCGGACGATCCGCAACCTGTATTATGATGAATTACGAAAACTTCGGGTCCGTCGGGAATATGCAGAGCGGGAGGGACGTTTTTCTACTGAGGGCAATGCAGTAAAGGATCCTGCCCAGGATGTTTTGGTCCGAATGGCATTTGATCGCCTGCCGGCCGAGAAAAAAGAGGTTTTGGTTCTTGTGGATGTAATGGGGTTGAAATATGCCGAGGCCGCCGATGTCATGGGCGTTGCTATTGGGACAGTCATGAGCCGTGTCAGCCGTGCCCGTCGGGCCCTTCTCATGGTCGTCGATGATGGTCGTGTCGAACCCGTAAAGCGTGTTGGATCAACAAAAAAATGAGACTCTCTGATCGAGAATTCGAGCTGCTCAGCGCGTTTCATGACGGTGAGCTTCCCCCCCAGGCCGCCAAAGCCCTGGCTGCTCGGTTGGCGGTTGAACCGGCGCTGAGGGATGCGTTGGATGATATCCGCTCAGTGTCAGCGGCGCTGCGGCCCCTGCGGCCCGAGCTGGATATCGGCCCGGAAAAAACGGACATGCGGGCGTGGCGCAGCTTGTCCATCGCCGCATCGCTGGCGTTTTTCCTGCTGGCCGCCGCCAGCGTGTTCTGGGCGTTTTCTGAACCTGCCGTTACTCCCTTGTCCCAGCATCGCGAGTTTCTGTCCCGGTCATACCCGGCCAGTTCGGTTTCCGAATTACAGCCTGTATCGTGGCTGGTGAATGGCACACCTGACCTGTCTGCCGCAAACCTGCGCCTGGTCGATATTGCCGCCTTCGAAGATAGCGGAATGTATTTTCACTATACCGGCGTCAACGGCTGCCGACTAACGGTGGGCGTCCATGGGCAAACACCACCCGTCACGCCAGTCAGCGCAACAGCGATGATCCATATCTGGACGATGAACGAAATCTACTACTCGATGATTGCTGATCGAATGGATGTTGGGAAATTCGAAGCGATCCGCGTCCTCCTGGAGCTTTGGGCGACGCCCGCAGGGCCGGATGAAACCACCATCCTTGCCCTGCGGGACGCGACCAGTTCGGCACAGGCCTGCGGCCAGGCTTAACGGCTCGGGAAGTTGGGCCGGTCGATATTGTAGTTCTCGGCCAGGTAATCGAGGATGATATTCCGCTCATCGGGTTCGATTTCATACATGCCCTGTTCTTCGATCATCCAATCCAGCATATAATCCCAATCTTCGCGGGAATTGCCTTGCTGGACGACGAGCATTTCGGAATGGCATGCCGTGCAGGCGTAGAAGGTTGCCTCGACCCCTTCGGCCAGGACCATCAGCCCGAAATCACCCTGAACAGCGGCGCTGTCTTCTGGCTCGCTCGCCGAGCCGTTGCCAAAATCCTGCGGCGCGTCGCTCTGTGCGTTCAGATAGGCAATGATTGCGGCCCGATCTTCCGGCTCATCGAGACCGCGAAAGCTCATTCGGGTGCCGGGCGCGAAATCGCGCGGATTTTCCAAAAAGGCGCTGAGGCGTTCGGTAGTCCAGCTGTCATCCAGCTCCTGCAAGGCGCTGGAATAGCGGAAACCATCGACGCTGGCGATAGGGCTGCCCAGGACGCCATACAGGTTCGGGCCGACGCGGTTCGCCCCGCCATTGTCGACAGTGTGGCAGGCGCTGCATTGCCGGAAGATGTTCTCGCCCGTCTCGACGCTGGCCGCAGCGAGAAGCTCCTCGATACTTTGTGCCTCACCACTATCTGCAGTTAATGTGGCGAAAAACAGGGCAGCGCTGCCCCACAAAATGGACCGCATTCGGACCTCCTGATTGTGTTGGAATACCTTTTTGGCAGCGGCCGCTCAAAGAACGAGGCCGCTGCCCTTGGATTGGGTGTGATCAGCTTACCATCAGCCCGACGCGGTGCATCGTGTTGTTCAGATACCCTTTGGGGTTCCAGTCTATGGCAAAGGGCTGCATATCGCCGCCGCTATCGGTGGCGCGTGCCCAGACTTCGTAATAGCCGGCCACCGGGAAGGTCACGTTTGTGCGCCAGTTCTGCCAGGCCCCGTCATTGACCGGAGCGTCAAGCTCGGCCTCCTGCCAGGTGGCTCCGAAATCGATCGATATATCCATCCGATCAATCGTGCGGTCGCCCGACCAGGCGTGCCCCCGCACTTCGGTCTGCATGCCCGATGCCGCACCATTGGCCGGGTAGGTGACAAGCGATTTCACCGGCATCTGCTCGATGATCACGAAATCCTCTTCCGGCACATCCGTGCCCGGTGCCACCGGATAGGCTGGCACGCGATAGGATCTGCCGGTCATCTTGGCACCGTCATGCACGACATCGCGCAGCTCAATCCGGTTCAACCACTTTTGCGAACACGAGCCCGGCCAACCCGGCACCACCAGGCGAAGCGGGGCCCCGTTCATCGGGTGAAGATCGGCACCGTTCATCCCGAATGCAATCAGGATATTGTCGGTCATTGCCTTGGCGATCGGCACACCGCGCGAGAGCGGGGTCCGATCTGGGTCACCCGAGAGATGCGTGTCTGTGCCATAATGGGCGGTATAGATCACGTTCGACTGCACGCCGGCACGTTCCAGAACATCCTTGAGCCGCACGCCTGTCCACTCCGAACACGCCACCGCACCATAGGTCCACTGGTTGCCGCTGGCCGGAGGATCGAAGAACGCCCGACCGTTTCCGCCGCATTCGATGGCCAGCGCCGCGGTGACGACCTCGAATTCGTTCTGCAGGTCCGCGATGCTCAACTCCAACGGGTTGTCGACGAAGCCATCGATCGTCAAAGTCCAGCCTTCAGCATCCATGTCGTCGGGCAGAAGGCCATTGTTGCGAATGAAATGGCGCGCGGTCGGCGTGATCGCGTCGTCCAGATATTCGGGCAGAGTTTCGGCATTGACCGGGCGATCATTGAGCAGGGCCAGCCCGTCCTTGCCATCCAGCGGAGCCCCCTGCGCATAGGCCGCCGGAACAAAGCCGAGCGGAATGTTGGCATGAAATGGCACGGCGAGGCCAAACACCGTCAATCCTGCGCCTTTCAAAAAACGCCTGCGTCCACCGCCGACATCTTCTGCTTCGCTGGTCAAACTTTCCTGACTGACCTCTCCGCTGAGTTCCTCGTGAATGCCGGTTCCGTCATGATCTTCCGCTGACATAGACTGTCCTCCCTTGTTCGCGTCCGTGACTGTGTGACATATCAACGCGCCGGGTGGCCGGTTTATTCCATCTGCAAAAGACGTCGCCTCCAATATCGCACAGGAGCCACCTCAAGCATGAGACAAGAGGGCAGTTCCCCGGCCAATGGCAGCCTGGCGATTGTCATCTGGTATTTGACAGAGCGCGCCGGCTTCTCCGATATTTCTGCTGTCTGCCAGGTCACCGATGATCTGTTGCGGCTCGTGCTGTCCTTTGACAGCGCTGGGGATGATCTCATGCCCTGGAGCTTCAGTTTCCCCACCGCGTCGAGCAGGTCTGGGTGCTCCATCTGCTTGTCTCCTTATAGCGCGTCGCGCCTGATCGGATTCGAGTATTCACCGGCCGGACCGAGGCAGCGTTCGCGCAATCGAATGCGTTCGGGTCGGCCGGTGAATTCGATTTGGCGCGACGCGCTCTGAAAATGGGGTATTACCGGTCAAGGTTGCTCTTTTGCTGTTTGCGACCTTGAATCACAAATCACCCCGTTTGTGAATCCTGAACGTCAACAGGCCCTGGACTGTTGATCAAATATTTGGACTGTCCATGACCTTCGACCAAATTCGTACCTTCCTGTGGGTCGCCCGTCTGGGCGGGTTTCGCAAAGCGGCGGATCGGCTGTTTCTCTCACAGCCTGCCGTCTCGACCCGGATAGCAAACCTGGAACGGGAATTGCGAGTGTCGCTGTTTGAGCGCGGCGCAGGGAGCCTGGTGCTGACAAAACACGGAATGCTTCTGCTGACTTATGCCGAACAGATGCTGTTCGTCGAGGAAGAGATAATGCAACGCGTGGCCAACCCGGCAGAGACCGAAGGGTTGTTCAGAGTCGGTGCCTCCGAGACGATAGCCCAATCCTGGCTGCCGCAGTTTCTCAAGGCCTTCAGTGAACATTATCCGCGCGTCAATTTTGACCTGACTGTCGATATTTCCCTCAATCTGCGGGCCGCTATTCTGGAGCGCCGGATCGACCTTGCCTTTCTGATGGGTCCGGTTTCGGAATTCTCGGTCGAGAACATTGATCTGCCTCCCTTCGACCTGCATTGGTACCGATCCTCTGGCAACGAACAGACCGATCTGGCGAAAATCCCGGTCATCTCTTATTCAAGCCAGACCCGACCCTACCGCGAATTGATGTCGGAATTGTCGCATAGGGTTGGCCCCAAAATGCGCGTGTTCTCATCGGCCTCGCTATCGGCCAGCCTCAAGATGATCGCTGCGGGAATAGCGGTTGGCCCATACCCGCGCGCATTGGCCCATGACCTTCTTGCGGCGGGCCAGATCGTCGAGTTTGACCCGGGTATCTGCCTGCAGCCGCTCCAGTTCACAGCTTCTTATCTTTCGGAACCGCGCAGTTTTCTTGTTGAAACCGGAGCTGAAATCGCTCGGGACACAGCCCTGAAATGGGATCGGGCCCATAGCACATAGTTTCAATAATTCTATCACTTCCGATGTATAATGATAATTTGCGTGGATGATACCTGATATGTGAAGCTTGCTCTGGACAAGAGAAGGCTATTCAAGTTGCAATTGGGTCAGATCATGCATGCCGAATTGCGGGGCAAATCCGTGGCCGATGCCCGCGCCGCCATCAGGGCCGGCATCTTTACCGGACATACCGCAGGGCTGGCCAAGGGCAAGCTTCAGTGCAACTTCGCGATCCTGCCCGAACGTTATGCGCTCGATTTCCTGCGGTTCTGCCAGCGCAACCCCAAGCCCTGTCCGCTGGTGGGCGTCAGTGACACTGGCGATCCTTTCCTGCCAACCCTCGGAGCAGACATCGACATCCGAACCGACGCCCCGAAATACCGGGTCTTTCTGGACGGCGAGCTTAGCGATGAGGTCACCGATATTTCAGATCTCTGGACGGATGACCTGGTTACCGTCGCTCTTGGGTGCTCATTTACCTTCGAAAACGCGCTGATTCGTCACGGCATTGCTGTGCGTCACGTCGAATTGGGTCGCAACGTGCCCATGTTCAGGTCGTCCATCCCACTGGTGCCCGCCGGTCCTTTTGGCGGCCGGATGGTTGTCACGATGCGCCCGATCGAGGCGGCCAAGGTCGATCAGGCCGCCGAGATCAGCGGCCGCTATCCTCAGGCGCATGGCGCGCCGATCGCAAAGGGCGACCCGGCCCGGATCGGCATCGCTGACCTGTCCAAACCCGACTGGGGTGAGGCGGTCGATATGCGTGATGGCGAAGTGCCGGTCTACTGGGCCTGCGGCGTTACCCCCCAGAATGTTCTGCAGGCGGCACAGCTGCCGTTCTGCATCACGCATTCCCCCGGCCACATGCTCTTGTCCGATGTGGCAGAAGACGCTGAAACCACGATCCTAGATACCCAACAATCTGTTTCAACAAGGAGATGAACATGCGTAACTCACTCGCCATTCTTGCTGCGACCACCGTGCTGGCCGCTCCGGCCATGGCCGACACCCTTTCGGTGGTCGGCAGCTGGTCCAGCCTGCCGCTCTACAACCAGTACGAAGCGCCGTTCTGGTCCACCATCCTGCCCGAGGCCTCGGGCGGCGAAATCACGGTCGAGCTTACCACCCACAACCAGATGGGTCTCGGCCTGGGAGATATCTACCCGCTTCTGGGGCAGGGCGTTTATGACGTCGCCATGACCGTGGCCGACTATGCCGTCTCCGATGCGCCCGAACTCGAAGGTCTCGACGTTCCGCTGGTCGCCCTTACGGCGGACGAAGCGCGCGCAATGGTCGACGCGGCGCGCCCCATGGTCGAGGAAATTTTCCGCGACCGGTTCAACGCGCAGGTCCTGGCTGTCGCGCCCTATCCGCCGCAGGTCGTGTTCTGTAACCGCGAGATAAGCGGCCTTGACGACCTGGCCGGGCTAACGGTTCGGGCATCTGGCCGAATGACCGCCAAATTGCTCGAAGCACTGGGTGCCGAAGGCGTAAACATCTCTTTTTCCGAAGTCCCCGGAGCGCTGCAGAACGGCGTCGTGGATTGCGCCGTGACGGGTGCCGGTTCGGGCTACAGCGCTGGCTGGTGGGAGGTCTCGACCCATCTGCTGCCGATTCCGTTGGGCGGCTGGGACCCGGTCGTCACCGCGATGAATCTTGACCGCTGGAACGGGCTGAGCGCCGAAACACAAGCGTTGATCCAAGAGCAGATCGTTACGAATTTTGAAGACCCGGCATGGGCCAGCGCCCAAGGTGCGCTCGACAATGACATCGCCTGCCTGACCGGCACTGGCGAATGCAGTTCGGGAGATGCGCGCTCGATGACCCTGGTCGAGGTCTCGGACGCAGATTTCGCCCGGGCGCGCGACGTTCTGACAACTGTCGTTCTGCCGGAATGGGCAGAGCGCGCGGGTGGAGACTGGGCACAGCGTTGGAACGACAGTGTCGGTGCGATCGTCGGCGTTACGATTGAATAATCCACCAGCCTGAGGGGCGTGCCGACATGGAGCTGAAACTGATAGAGAGCCTGCGGGCCCTGAACAGAGGGGTGGCGATCCTCGTCGGCCTTGGGTTGCTGGGCAGCGCCGGGTTTGTCCTGCTCGATATCATTCTCAGGCAAGTCAGCACGTCCCTCGGCGGAACCGAAGAAATCGCAGGCTACGCAATGGCGCTTGCGACCTCATGGGGGATGTCGTTCACATTGATGGAACTCGGACATGTTCGGATCGATCTTTTGCGCAGCCGGTCAAACAGCTTTGTCCGGTCGCTTTTCGATATTTTCTCTATGATCGTCATGTCTGCGACCGTGGTCTTCATTGCGGTCAAGGCATGGCCAGTGGTCGCGCGATCACTGGCCAATGGCAGCCGCGCCAACACGCCGCTTGAGACCCCGCTTGCCTGGGTGCAGTTGCCGTGGTTTGCGGGCTGGGTCTGGTTCGCGATCGTGTCCTGCCTGGTCACGCTTGCAGCCCTCAGCCTGATCTTGAAGCGCCGCCACGCTGAGACCGAAGGTTTCATCGGTGCCTTTGGCGAACAGGATATGCTGCAATGATCGGCTCCATCGCTGTTGGCCTTCTGGGCCTTCTCACCGTGTCGATTCCAGTTGGTATTGTTCTGTTCCTTCTGGGCTTCGGTGTGGATCAGTTCTATTCAAACTTCCCGCTCAGCCGGGGTTTGGGAAACCTTGTCTGGTCATCCTCCAACTCGGCCACGCTGATTGCCATCCCGTTCTTCGTGCTCCTGGGCGAGATCCTTGTGCGCAGCGGCGTGGCCACACGAACCTATGCCGCGCTCGACCGCTGGGTGTCCTGGCTTCCGGGCGGGCTGGTGCATGCCAATATTGCGACCGCCACGATGTTTTCGGCCACTTCCGGGTCGTCTGTTGCGACCGCGGCAACCGTGGCCACCGTCGCCATGCCGCAGGCAGAGAAGCTCGGCTATGACCCCAAGCTTTTCTCCGGTGCAATCGCCGCGGGCGGCACTTTGGGCATCATGATCCCGCCCTCGATCAACCTGATCGTCTATGGCTTTCTCACCCAATCCTCGATCCCACAGCTTTTTCTTGCCGGTCTCATCCCCGGCCTGGCTTTGGCACTGATGTTCATGGGGATCACTGTGTTGATCTGTCTGATCCGCCCCGAACTGGGCGGCCTGCGTCGCACCTTTCCGATGGTTGTGATGATGCGGGCGCTGCTCGACCTTGTGCCGATCATCCTCCTCTTTGGCCTGATCGTCGGCTCGATCTATCGCGGCTGGGCCACGCCCACTGAGGCGGCGGCAGTCGGCGTGGCCGGAGCGCTGCTGATCGCGCTGGCCTTCGGGGGTGTCTCGATGTCGATGATGACGAAAAGTATCCTCGGAACGGTCAAGATCACTTCGATGATCATGCTGATCGTCGTCGGTGCATCCTTCCTGAACTTCACCCTCGCCTCTGCCGGTCTCGGCCGCGAACTCACGGCATTCATGACCGGCCTCGGCCTGACGCCGCTCAAGACGATCCTGGTGGTGGTCGCGCTCTACATCGTGCTGGGCTTTTTCATCGAAACACTTTCGCTCATGGTGGTCACGATCCCGATCATCGTGCCTCTGGTGGTCGAGCAGGGCTTTGACACGATTTGGTTCGGCATCCTGATGATCGTCCTGATCGAGATGGCGCTGATCACGCCACCGGTGGGGCTCAACCTCTATGTTGTCCAGGGCGCACGGAAATCCGGCACCTTGAGCGAAGTCATGTTGGGATCCATACCCTATGTCTGCATGATGCTTCTGATGGTGGCCCTGCTGATTGCCTTTCCCAATATAGCTCTATTCCTGCCGAACGCCCTGAACTGAACGAAATCAACCGAAACCGTGACAATGCTGGCGGAACTGCGCCCGCCTACAGGGGAGACAGGTCCGATGCGGCAATTCCGGGCAGAGCGCGGTGCCACCTTCACCGACATCGCATCCAGGGATCCCAACGGCGCGCTTCGGACCCACAAGCAATTGTCCGAGCCCCCCAGGCGGCGGTGGTTTTGGCCAAGACCGATTGACAGATTGGCGGAATGCAAAGGAGGAATCAGTTCATGAAATTCAAACTTGGTGAGGGCGAGTGTGACGTTTCGATCGACCAGCTGACCATCGCCGGGTGGACGGGCCGCGACACTGCGGCCATTGCCCATCACATCCAGGAACTGCAAGATATCGGCGTTACACCGCCCTCGGCGACCCCACTGTTCTACCGGGTGTCGCGCTCGCTGCTGGTCCAATCCGCAGATATCCAGGTCATCGGCACCGAGACCTCCGGCGAAGCCGAGCCGTTCCTGCTGCGCCATGGCGGCAGCCTCTGGCTCGGCCTCGCGTCCGACCACACCGACCGCCGGATGGAGGCTGCATCCGTTGCCGCGTCGAAACAGGCCTGCCCCAAGGTCTGCAGCGCTGATCTCTGGCCCTTTGCCGAGGTTGAAAGCCATCTGGACGAATTGCAGCTTCGCGCGTGGATCAGGGAAGATGGCGGTTGGCAACTTTACCAGGACGGCACGCTTGAGATGATCCTGCCCTTAGGGGTGCTGCTCGACCAGTCCCCGCTTGGCGAAAACGCCGCCATGCTCTGCGGCACTCTGCCCGCCATCGGCGCTATCCGCAGCGCAGAAGCGTTTCGCGCCATACTTCGGGATCCCGTGCTTGAGAGATCAATCACGATGGAATACAAAACGACATCGCTTCCAGAAGTAAAATAGAGGCGCTTGACCCTGACCTGCCCCCCAATGGACCTGTCGCGTTTTTGTTTTGTTCCGAGTGCTCATTCAGGCGGCCTTTCGTTCGAATACCAAGGGGTTTTTCCAGCCTATGTGTTCCATCCCGGACGATCACATATACCCTCGCCGTTCTGCATTTTTCATGGCACGTTTTGTTCTGAGGGACATTCGGGAGGGCGTGCAATGCTGATCCATCTTCATAGCCAGGCGACGTACCACTGACCGACAGGCGATTGCGTAGCAATCAGCCGAGAGGTGACACCAAAGATACGCGCGGAAATCCAAGCGAGCGATGAGCCTGCCTGGGTTCTGGCGGAGCGGTACGGCACGACCGAGCAGACGGTGTGGAAGTGGCGTAAGCGCGACGGCGTGCATGATCGCAGCCACACAGCGCATCGACTACAAACGACACTGACCCCTGCACAGGAGGCCGTCGCGGTTGCCCTGCGCAAGACGCTGCTTGTGTCGTTGGATGATCTGCTGGCC
>NZ_JBTUJH010000091.1:0-13515 GCF_058343375.1 Alterinioella sp. | reverse complement strand
CGGGGGGGGGGGGGGGGCCCCCCCCCCCCCCCCCCCGGTCGGATTGCGAACCAATCCGACCCAACGTCAAAAAGCGCGATCCTTCACCGCCTCCATCGAGACATGGGTAGAGCTTTGCCCGACAAAGGGCAGGTCTGAAATCACCTCGCCCAACACCCGCCGGTAATCGCGAATATCGCGCGTGCGCACCTTCAGCAGGTAATCGAACGCGCCTGCGATCATGTGGCATTGCTCGATCTCGGGCACGACCATCACGGCACGGTTGAATTTCCGTAACGCGGCTTCGGTGGTGTCGGTCAGCTTGATCTCGACAAAGGCGACATGATCACGGCCCAGTTTCGCCGGATCGACCACCGCGCGAAAGCCGCGGATCACGCCGGTCGCGCGCAGCCGGGTCAGCCGGGTCTGGCAGGGCGTTTTCGACAGGCCGATACGCGCCGCGATTTCGGTCACCGGCAGGCGGCCATCGGCCAGCAGCAGGTCGATGATCTTGCGATCAAATGCGTCCAGAGGACTATCCATTGCGAAAATCCGATATAAGTCGCCCAAACTGGACCGTAGAATCAGACTTATCGCCCGAAGAAAGGAAAATCAAAGACAACCTGACCAATACGCCTCTGCTATTCTGGACCTGCACCGGTTTTTCCCATTTCTGAGGCCGCCCCATGTCCACGCTTGCCCGATACCGCCACCAGATCCGCGCCGCTCATATCGCCGATGAAGACCGCCTGATCGCCGATCTCGCTGCCGCCCATGCCCCCGATGCCGCCGCCCGCGCCGCCATCAGCGCCGCCGCGGCCAAATTGGTCACCGCCATCCGCAATGACAGCAAGCCGGGCCTGATGGAGGTGTTCCTGGCGGAATATGGCCTGTCCACCGATGAGGGCGTGGCGCTGATGTGTCTGGCCGAGGCGCTTTTGCGGGTGCCCGACGCCGAGACCATGGACGCGCTGATCGAGGATAAGATCGCGCCGTCGCAATGGGGCAGCCATCTGGGAAAATCGGCCTCTTCGCTGGTCAATGCCTCGACCTGGGCCCTGATGCTGACCGGCAAGGTGCTGAAGGAAAACGCAGAGCCCGGCGTCAGCGCGATCCTGCGCGGGGCCGTCAAACGCTTGGGCGAGCCGGTGATCCGCGTCGCCGTGGGTCGCGCCATGAAGGAGATGGGCCAGCAATTTGTCCTGGGCGAGACCATCCGCGAAGCCGTCAGGCGCGGAGCCACAAAGGCAAGGCAGGGCTTTACCTATAGTTATGACATGTTGGGCGAGGCTGCGATGACGGCCCGTGATGCCGATGGTTTCATGGCCTCCTACCGCGATGCGATCCTGAAACTGGCGGGCGAATGCCGGTCGCGCGACATCCGCGACAATCCCGGCATCTCGATCAAGCTGTCCGCCTTGCATCCGCGCTATGAGGAAACCAAGGCATCCCGCGTCATGGCCGAACTTGTGCCGCGTGTGCTGGAACTGGCCAAAGCCGCCAAGGCCGCCGGGATGGGCTTCAACATTGATGCCGAAGAGGCCGACCGGCTGGAGCTCTCGCTCGATATCATCGAGGCGGTTCTGCGCAGCCCCGATCTGGCCGGGTGGGATGGGTTCGGCGTGGTCGTGCAGGCCTATGGCAAACGCGCGCCCGGTGTCATCGACTGGCTGCATGCGCTGGCCCGGGATCTGGACCGCAAGATCATGGTGCGGCTGGTCAAGGGGGCCTATTGGGATACAGAGATCAAGCGCGCCCAGGTCGAGGGGCTGGCAGGCTTTCCCGTCTATACCCGCAAATCCGCGACCGATGTCGCCTATATGTGCTGCGCGGCCAAACTGCTGGGATATTCGGACCGCATCTATGCCCAGTTTGCCACCCATAACGCCCATTCCACCGCAGCAATTCTGGAGATGGCGACCGATTTGGGCGCGTTCGAATTTCAACGCCTGCACGGCATGGGCGAGGCGCTGCATGACATCCTGCGGGCGCAAAGCCGCAGCCGCTGCCGGATCTATGCGCCGGTCGGTGCGCATCGTGATCTGCTGGCCTATCTGGTGCGGCGGCTGCTGGAAAACGGGGCCAACAGTTCCTTCGTCAACCAGATCGTCGATGCGGAAGTTCCCGCCGAAGAGATCGCGCGCGATCCGTTTGAGGCCTATGGCGCGGCGATAAAAACCCCCGCGCCGGGGGTTGTGGACCCCGGGGCGCTGTTTTCGGGGCGCAGAAATTCGCGCGGGTTCGATCTGAATTGCCGCGATGACATGGACGAAATCGAGGCCGCACGCGCGCCATTTGCCGAAAGCGAATGGGATGGCGGCCCGTTGATTGCGGGCGAGGTGCAGGGCGAGCCACGCTTTGACGTGATGAACCCGGCCCGGCCCGGGGAACGCGTCGGGCGATTGTCGGATGCAAGCCCCGATGATGTCGAAACCGCGCTGTCGATGGCGCGGATCTGGGATACCACGCCCGACATGCGCCGTGACATTTTGTTGCGCGCCGCCGATCTTTATGAAGAAAATTTCGGCGAAATATTCGCATTGCTGACGCGGGAGGCAGGCAAGACGCTGCCCGACTGCATCGCCGAACTGCGCGAAGCGGTGGATTTCATCCGCTACTATGCAGGCCAGGCCGGGGCAGACTCGCCGCGCGGCATCTTTACCTGCATTTCGCCATGGAATTTCCCATTGGCCATTTTCTCGGGCCAGATTGCGGCAGCGCTTGCTGCGGGCAACGGCGTGTTGGCGAAACCGGCTGAATCGACCAGCCTTGTTGCCTGTGTCGCGCTGCGATTGTTGCATCAGGCGGGCGTGCCGCGCGATGTGTTGCAGCTTTTGCCCGGCAAGGGGTCTGTCATCGGCGCGGCCCTGACCGGCGATGCCCGCGTGGCGGGCGTGTGTTTTACCGGCTCGACCGCGACCGCGCAGCGCATCAACCGGACCATGGCGGCGGGGCTTGACCCTCATGCGCCCCTGATCGCCGAAACCGGCGGGCTGAATGCGATGATCATCGACAGCACGGCCCTGCCCGAACAGGCGGTGCGCGATGTCATTGCCTCGGCTTTCCAATCGGCGGGGCAGCGCTGTTCGGCGTTGCGCTGTCTCTATGTGCAGGAAGATATCGCGCCGGGGTTCTTGCGGATGCTGAAAGGCGCGATGGATGAGCTGGTGGTCGCCGACCCCTGGGATGGCGCGCATGATATCGGGCCGATCATCTCGGGGCCTGCGCGCGATGAGATTGCAGATTATGTCGATATGGCCCGGAGCGAAGGGCGTTTGCTGCATGAGGTAGCGGCACCGGGTGCGGGCAGTTTTCTGAAACCCGCGCTGATCAAGGTCGGCGGTATCGAAGATCTGGAGAGAGAGATTTTCGGCCCCGTGCTGCATGTCGCCACCTTCAGGGCGCAGGCGGTGGATGCCGTGCTGGCGGCGGTGAATGGCAAGGGCTTTGGCCTGACCTTTGGCTTGCACAGCCGGATCGATGATCGGGTGCAGCATGTCTCGGCGGCGCTTCGGGTTGGCAATATCTATATCAACCGCAACCAGATCGGGGCCATCGTGGGCAGCCAGCCCTTTGGCGGTGAAGGCCTGTCGGGCACCGGCCCCAAAGCGGGCGGTCCGCATTACATGGCCCGGTTTCGCGCCGCGGCGCATAATCCGGTGGTCGGGCCTTCGGGCCGGGCGGCCGATCAAGGATTGGTGCAGGCGGCGTTGGACAGGGCCGTGACCGACAGTTTGATACGGCGCGATGTGATCAGCCTGCCGGGTCCGACGGGGGAATCGAACCGCCTGTCGGTTCATGCGCGCGGCACGGTATTATGCCTGGGCCCAACCTCTGCCGCCGCCGCCGAACAGGCGCGCATTGCTGAATGGGCCGGCTGCAAATCGGTGGCCGTGTCCCCGGGGGCCGAAATTGACGGCGTGCTGAACCCCGATGATCTGGCCGCGCTGAGCGGGTTTGCCGTGGTGGCCTATGACGGGCCTGAAGGCGTGGCGCGCCAGATCCGGCGGGCGTTGGCCGGTCGTGACGGAGCGCTGATCCCGCTGGCCAGCCGCGCCGATCTGAGCAGCTATTGCCGCCTGGAACGCCATGTCTGCATCGATACCACGGCGGCGGGTGGCAATGCCTCGCTGCTGGCGGCGGCAAGTTGACGGCTAATATCCGGCCCCGACCCTTGCCCCTTCTGGCCCGATCCCGCAAGGAAGGGGCAGGGTTTTGACAGACGGGAGCGGAGAATATGGCGAAACTGGCATTTCTGGGTCTGGGCGTGATGGGTTACCCCATGGCCGGGCATCTGCAGGCGGCGGGTCATCAGGTCACGGTTTATAACCGGACAGAGGCCAAGGCGGAGAAATGGGCGGCGGAGCATGGCGGCGGGTTTGCCGCGAGCCCCCGCGCGGCGGCGGAGGCGGCCGATTTCGTGATGGCCTGTGTTGGCAATGACGATGATCTGCGCGCCGTGGTTCTGGGCGATGACGGTGCCTTCGCGGGCATGGCGCGCGGCGCGACCTTCGTCGATCACACCACGGTGTCGGCGATTGTCAGCCGGGAATTGGCCGCTATCGGTGCCGAGATCGGGATCGGATGGGTCGATGCGCCGGTTTCGGGCGGGCAGGCCGGGGCTGAAAACGGCCAGCTGGCGATCATGTGCGGCGGCGATGAGGCGCAGTTTGGCATCGCGCGCCCGGTGATGGATGCCTATGCCAAGGCGATCGAACATTTCGGGCCGGTGGGTGCCGGGCAAATGACCAAGATGGTCAATCAGATCTGCATCGCGGGGTTGGTGCAGGCAATGTCGGAGGCGCTCAATCTTGCCATGGAGGCCGGGCTCGATGCCAAGAAAGTGGCGGGGCTTGTTGCCCAGGGCGCGGGCGGGTCGTGGCAATTGGCCAATCGCGCGGGCACGATGGTTGATAATGAGTTCAACCACGGTTTCGCGGTCGACTGGATGCGCAAGGATCTGGGTATCGCGCTGGAACAGGCCAAGGAGATGGGCGTCAGCCTGCCGGTGACGGCTCTGGTCGATCAGTTCTATGGCGAGGTTCAGCAGATGGGGGGCGGGCGTTGGGATACGTCGAGCCTGATTCAGCGGTTTCGCAAGATGGCCGGTCAGGTGACGTGAGCCGGGGTCGAACCGCCGGGGGCGGTCCGACCGGGGGGCCGCGCCCTCACCCTCCTGACGGAGGGATCGGGCGCGGCGGGCCTGCGGCGCGAGTATTTTTACAAAGAAGAAGATTTGGGTTTGGGATTTGATATTGGCGATGTCTGGCGCGCGGATTGGGCCCGGTTCGATACCGTGATCGATGTGCGTGCGCCGGCGGAATTTGCCGAGGATCATTTGCCGGGCGCGGTGTCGATGCCGGTTCTGTCGGATGTGGAGCGCGCCCGCGTCGGGACGATTTACAAACAGCAGAGCCCATTTGACGCGCGCAAGATCGGGGCCGCCTTGGTGGCGCGCAATTCGGCAGCCCATATCGAGGCACGGCTGATGGGCTTTGGCGGTGACTGGCAGCCCTTGGTCTATTGTTGGCGCGGCGGCCAGCGGTCGGGATCATTCGCCACCATCCTGCGTCAGATCGGTTGGCGGGTGGCGCTGATCGAGGGTGGCTATCGCAGCTATCGGCGCGGCGTTGTGGCGGCGCTCTATGATCAGGCCTTGCCGTTTCGGCTGATCCGGCTGGATGGCAATACCGGGACCGCGAAAACGGCGCTGTTATCCTTGCTGGCGCGGCGCGGCGTGCAGGTGGTCGATCTGGAGGGGTTGGCGCGCCATCGCGGGTCAATCCTGGGGGCGATGGCCGAAGATCAGCCGGCGCAGAAGGGGTTTGAATCGGCCTTGATCGCCGCATTTGGCGGGTTCGATACGGCGCGGCCGGTGCTGGTCGAGGCGGAATCGAGCCGGATCGGGGCGCTGCGCCTGCCGCCCGCGCTGTGGGCGGCGATGGTAGCGGCCCCGCGCATTGAGATCGAGGCACCGCTGGCGGCGCGGGCGCGGTATTTGCGGGCGGCTTATGCGGATTTGCAGGCGGGCACGGGCGGGCTTGGCGATTTGCTGGAGGGGCTGCGCGCGCATTGCGGCCGCGACCGGGTGGCGCAATGGCAGGCGCTGGCGCGCGCGGAGGCCTGGGAGACACTGGCCGCCGGGCTGATGCAGCACCATTACGATCCGGCCTATGCGCGGGTGCGCGGGCGCGACCTGACCCCGGCGGCGGCGGTGGTGCGGGCCGAGGCATTGGACCCGCATGATCTGCCGGGTGTGGCCGATGCGGTGATGGCGGCGTTAGAGAAGCTCGATTGAGGGGATGCCTGCGGTGATCTCTCCGATCACGGCCGCGCCGGGCCCGAGCACCTTCAGGACCGTTTCGACCTGATCGGCGGGGAGGGCGGCAAGCAGCCCGCCTGCGGTTTGCGGATCGTAAAGAAGAGGGCCGGAGGGGTGTCCGGTTTCGGTGATGGACCCCACAAGCGCCGCCCGGTTTTCAGGGGCCAGCGAGGATGCGAAGCCCCGTTCGCTGAGCGCCAATGCCCCGGCAGTCAGCGCGATGGCGTCAAGGTGGAGCCGTGCCGCGACGCCGGAGGCTTTGCAGATATTCATCAGGTGGCCGGCAAGGCCAAAGCCGGTCACATCGGTCATGGCATTTGCATGCGGGGCCAGCGCGCGTGCAGCCGGGCCTGAGCTTTCGCACATCAGGCCCCAGGCCCGGGCCACGACATCACCTGGCGCGGCCAGTTGCATCTCTGCCGCCAGAATGACGCCGGTGCCAATCGGCTTGGTCAGGATCAACCGGTCGCCGGGCTGCGCGCCGACCAGCGTGATCGGGGCGGCCTCAGCAAGCCCGGTGACCGTGAAGCCAAGTGTCAGCTCAACGCCCTGACTGCTGTGTCCGCCGACAATCACGGCCCCCTCAGCGGCAAAGACGGCACTGGCCTCGGCCATGATCTCGGTCAGCCAACGGGTTTGCAGGGCGGGGGTGGCGCGCGGCAGGATCACGCTGGCCAGCGCGCTTTGCGGGGTCGCACCCATTGCCCAACAATCACCAAGCGCATGGATGGCGGCAATGCGGGCCATCAGGGCCGGATCATCCGTGAAGGCGCGCAGATGGTCGGTGGTGAGGATCTGATGGCGGCCTCCGATGCGCAGGATCGCGGCGTCATCGCCGGGATGCGACAGGATGTCGGGGCGCGTGGTGACAGGCAGGGCGGCAAGGGCTTGCGACAGGCTGTCTGCCCCCAGTTTCGCGCCGCAACCGCCGCAAAGCGGGGCCCCGCTGGCGGCCTGGCGCACGCCTTCGGCCACGTCACGCGGCAGCGCCGGCGGGGCCATCGGCTGCAGGGCGCGGAACCCATCCATGAATGTCTGGTCGATGCGGTTTTTCCAGCGCCACAGGGCCGGGCCTGCGGCAACCAGACCAGCCTTTTCCGCCAGGGCGCGTTTGCCGCCCAGAGAGATCAGTTTCAGGTAGTCGCGCTGTGGCTTGAAGGGTTTCATGTCACCGGGCTGCCCCATTGCAGCCGCGCGCAGGTTATGCAGCAGGATGGGCGCGGCGCGGACGGCGAACACGCCTGCCTTGGGGCGCGGCGCGAAGGCCATATCGGCGCAATCCCCGGTGGCAAAGACGGCCGCGTCGCTGGTTTGCAGGGTGGGGCCGATGCTGAGATATCCGGCCTCGGTATCCAGCCCGGTCTCAGCCAGCCAGCCATGCGGGCGCGCGCCTGCGGCCCCGAGCGTGAAGGCCGAGGCCACGGTCCGGCCATCGGCCAGGTCCACCGATGTGGCGGTGATGCGGGTGGGTTCGGTGTGGTCATGCAGGGTGATGTCGAGCGCCGCAAGTTCACGCAGCATCCGGGTGCGCGCGCGCGGCGGCAGGGCCTCGAGGATCTGGCCTCGGTCCAGCAATGCGACCTCTGCCTGCCCGGTTCCGGCGCGCAGGCGATGCGCCGTGGCCATGGCCAGTTCGGCCCCCGCCACGCCGCCGCCGATAACGCAGACGGGGCCTCCGCCATCCGTAACAAAACGCGCCCATTTCTCGGCGAAAACATCCAACGGCTTGGCCGCAATCGCATGGGCGGCAAAGCCGGGGATCTCGGGCATTTCGCTGTGAATACCGACATCGATTGCGGCGATGTCATAGCCGATCTGTCGCCCGCCCTCGACCGTCACGATCCGGGCCACAAGATCCAGCGCCATGGCCTTGCCCAGGATGATGCGCGCACCGGCAAACCGGGCCAGCCGGACCAGATCGATATCCAGCTCACCCCGGGCGTAATGCCCGGCGACATGGCCGGGCAGCATGCCGGAATAAGGCGCGGTGGGGCCGGGATTGATCAGCGTCAGCCGGGCACCGGGCAGCGGTGCCATGCCCCAGGATTTCAGCAGCAGGGCATGGCTATGGCCGCCGCCAATCAGGACGATGTCTTTGCTGGCGGGCAGGGCAGGGGTCATATCTGGCGCTTCATCTGTCGGGGCATCCCACCCTTAGCGCGCCCAGGCGGGTCTGACGAGGGGGAGGGCGGTCACATTTCACCGGGAAAGACCGGCGCAGGATAGAGGACATGCGCAAGGTAGAGCCCATGCGGCGGACAAACCGTGCCACAGGCGGCCCGATCGCGCGCCTCCAGCGCGGTTTTCACATCCTCGGGGCACCAGGTTCCGGCCCCGACATGTTCCAGCGTGCCGACGATGGAACGGACCTGATTGTGCAGAAAGGACCGCGCCCGCAGGAAAACCCGGATCTCCTGGCCATGCGCAATCGGTATTTCGGTCAGCGTGATTTCATCCAGCGTCTTCATCGGGCTATCGGCCTGACAATGGGTGGCGCGGAAGGTGGTGAAATCATGATGCCCGATCAGATGCGCGGCCCCCGCCCGCATGGCGCGGATATCCAGCGGCTGCCGGACCCGCCAGGCGCGGAACACGTCATGGGTCAGCGGTGCGCGCCGCGCGATCAGGCGAAAGACATAATGCCGCTCGAGCGCCGAAAACCGCGCGTGCCAGTCATCTGGCACCGCCGCACAATCCACAACGGCAATGGGCAGCGGTTTGAGGTGGAAATTCAGCGCCTCTGACAGGCGGAACGGATCCCAGTTGCGGCTCATGTCGCAATGCGCCACCTGGCCCAGGGCATGCACGCCTGCATCGGTGCGCCCGGCGGCACCAATCCTGGGCGTATCGTGCTGCAGCCGCGCCAAAGCGGCCTCGACCGCGCCCTGCACCGTGGGCTGGCCGGCCTGACGCTGCCAGCCCACGAAAGGCGTGCCGTCATATTCGATTTTCAGTGCATAACGTGGCATATGCCCCGGCTAACCGAATTGGGCCGCGCGTGCAATCAGGCCTGTAAACTGCGCGGTGGAATGCCTATTCTCGGTCGCAACGGATTTGAAAGGGCGGGTGGTTTGGTTATCGGAGCGATCTCGGACACGCTTGGCCGTGGTGTCGAAACCCTGACCGGCGCGGTGTCCGAGGCGCTGTTTGAACCGGTGATCCGGCTTGGCGTGACCGGTCTCAGCCGGGCGGGCAAGACCGTGTTCATCACCTCGCTGGTGGCCAATCTGCTGGATCGGGGCCGGATGCCGGGGTTGCAGGCGGCAAGCTCAGGGCGCATTCAATCGGTGTTTCTGCAGCCGCAGCCCGATGACACCGTCGCCCGGTTCGATTATGAAACCCATCTGGCGGCGCTGACCGGCCCCAACCCGCATTGGCCCGAAAGCACGCGCGCGGTGTCGCAATTGCGCCTGTCGATCCGGGTGCGGCCTGCCGGGTTGTTGTCGGGGCTGACCGGCCTGCGCACGGTGCATCTCGATATCGTGGATTACCCCGGCGAATGGCTGCTCGATCTGCCGCTGCTGGAGCAAAGCTATGAGACCTGGAGTGCGGCCACGCTGGAGCGCGCCGAGCACCGCAGCGAGGCGGCGGCATTTCTGGCCGCGCTTGGCGATGTCGACGGGGCGGGCAGGCTGGATGAGCCGGTGGCGCAAGCGCTGGCGCGAGGCTTTGCGGGCTATCTGCAATCGGCGCGCGCGGCCGGGTTTTCCGATTGCACGCCGGGCCGGTTCCTGTTGCCCGGAGAACTGGAGGGCAGCCCGGTTCTGACCTTTGCGCCCTTGCCGCCCGGTGACGCGCGGCGGGGGTCTTTGCGCCGCGAGATGGCGCGCCGCTATGAGGCCTATAAAGCCCAGGTCGTGCGCCCGTTTTTCCGCGATCACTTTGCCCGCATTGACCGGCAGGTGGTGCTGGTCGATGCCTTGGGCGCGATCCATGCCGGCCCCCGCGCGGTCGAGGATCTGCGCAATGCAATGGCGGGCATTCTGGCGGCGTTTCGGCCCGGTAGAAATTCCTTTCTTACCGCGCTGATGGGGCGGCGGGTGGATAAGATCCTGTTCGTGGCAACCAAGGCCGACCATCTGCACCATACCCAGCATCCGCGCCTGACGGCGATCATGGATGCGCTCTTGCGCGATGCAAGGGGGCGCGCCGATTATGCCGGTGCCCGGACCAAGGCGATGGCAATCGCGGCCCTGCGCGCCACCGTCGAGGAAACCCGCCAGCATGATGGCGCGGCGCTGGATCTGGTGCGCGGCACGCTTCTGGACAGCGGCAAAGAGGCCGCGTTCTACCCCGGCACCCTGCCCGAAGATCCCAACCACCTGCTGTCGCCCGCCCGCGCGGGGCAAGCCAAATGGCTGGATGCTGATTTCGAGGTGATGCGCTTTGCGCCCGCACCGCTGCACCTGAAACCGGGCGAGGGGCCGCCGCATATCCGGCTGGACCGGGCGGCGGAATTTCTGTTGGGGGATAAATTGAGATGAGCAACCGCAACCGCCCCGTTCTGATCGAGCTTGAGGATGAACCCGCCGCCACCCCCGGCACCGCGCCGCCGGTGCCCGATCTCGATCTGCCCGCACCCACCGGTCAGGCGATGCAGACCATGGCGGCACTGGCGACGCGGCGCAGATCGCGCATCGGGCGGCTGTTCTGGGCTGCGGTCATGGCGCTGACGGGCTTTGTGATCTCGCTGGCGGCGTGGAATTATGTTACCGCGCTGCTGGCCGCAAACCCGGTGCTTGGCTGGATCGCCACCGGCCTTGTTGGGCTGGTATTGCTGAGCCTTTTGATCATCGCCCTGCGCGAGGCGGCGTCGTTTTTTCGGCTTGGCAGGCTCGATGCGCTGCGCGGGCGGGCTGAAACCGCGCTGGCCGGCGATGATCTGGCTGCCGCGCGCCGGGTCAGCGATGATCTTGTGGCGCTCTATTCGGCCCGGCCCGAACTGCGATGGGGCCGTCAGACCCTGGCCGAACGGCGCGGCGATGTCTTTGATGCCGACAGCATGCTGCGCCTGACCGAGGCCGAATTGCTGGCCCCGCTCGATGCCGCAGCACAAGCACAGGTCGAGGCCGCCGCGCGCCAGGTTGCCACCGTCACGGCGCTGGTTCCGATCGCGCTGGCCGATGTCTTTGTCGCGCTAAGTGCAAATCTGCGCATGATCCGCCGCATCGCCGAAATCTATGGCGGTCGCGCCGGCACGCTTGGGGCCTGGCGGCTGACGCGGGCGGTGCTGACGCATCTGGTGGCCACCGGCGCGGTGGCGGTGGGGGATGATCTGATCGGCTCCATTGCCGGTGGCTCGCTCTTGTCCAAGGTCTCGCGCCGCTTTGGCGAGGGCATCGTGAACGGGGCCCTGACCGCGCGGGTCGGCGTTGCCGCGATGGAGGTCTGCCGCCCCTTGCCGTTCCACAAATCAACCCGTCCTTCGGTCACCCGGATCGGGCGCCGCGCCTTGACGGGTCTGTTCGGCGACAAGGGTTCGGGCGGGTGACCGGCGACCGTCCGGTTCTGGGTATTCTCTTGATGCTTGGGTTTTGCGTTCTGGCCCCCTTGGGCGATGCCATTGCCAAACTGTTGGGCGGCACCATTCCGCTGCTGCAATTGCTGCTGGTCCGGTTTGCGATGCAGGCCGCGCTGCTCATGCCCTATGCGGCGCTGAAGCGGATCCCGATGCGGATGGATCGCCGTCTTTTCCGCCTGACGCTGTTGCGCACGGTTCTGCATATCATCGGCATTGGCGCGATGTTTTCGGCGCTGCGGTTCCTGCCTTTGGCCGATGCCATTGCCATTGCCTTTGTGATGCCGTTCATCCTGCTTTTGCTGGGAAAATATGTGTTGGGCGAAGCGGTCGGCCGGCGCCGGATTGCGGCCTGCGCGGTCGGGTTCATCGGCACGCTGCTGGTGATCCAGCCCAGTTTTGCCGCCGTGGGCTGGCCCGCCCTGTTGCCGCTGACGGTGGCGGTTGTTTTCGCGCTGTTCATGCTGGTCACCCGCCATATCGCGCGCGATGCCGATCCGATCGCGCTGCAGGCGGTCAGCGGCATGATGGCGGTGCCGGTGCTGACCTTGCTGCTGTTGGTGCCGGGCGAGGTTGAATTGCTGTCGCTGGTGAGGCCCACCGCGACCGAGGCGGCGCTGCTCTTTGCTATCGGCGTGCTGGGAACGCTGGCGCATCTGCTGATGACATGGTCGTTGCGCCACGCGCCTGCGGCCACCGTTGCGCCGATGCAATATCTGGAGATTCCGGTGGCCACGGCTATTGGCTGGCTGGTGTTTCGGGACCTGCCCGATGGGTTGGCGGCCTTTGGCATCGCGCTGACGGTGGCGGCGGGGCTCTATGTGATCCTGCGCGAACGCAGCGTCAGTCGCGCCGCGGTGTGAGGGCGGGCATCGGCGGCAGGATATCGCCGCAGACCAGCCGCGTCAGAATGCGGTTCACCGGCCAGATCTGCGCCAGCGGGGCCAGCGCATAATCGCGGATCAGCGGCAGAATGCGGCTGTCGGATTGATATTGCGGGGTAAAGGCGGCGCTCATGGTCTGATAGGCCCTGATATGCCAGCGCCGGGTGCCTGCATAAAGCCGCAGCGCCTCTTCGCCGCGCGCCTGGCGCAGGGCCAAGTGCAAGGCGCGCGCATCCAGCAAGGCCATATTGGCCCCTTGGCCAAGCTGCGGGCTGGCGGCATGGGCGCTGTCGCCAATATGAACCAGCCGTTCCGAAAAAGGTTTTTTCAAGGTGCCATGGCTGTAAATTGCCATGGTCATATCATCGTGGTTGGTGATTTGGTCCAGAAACGGGGCCATTTCCGGCCATAGATTATTGGCCTCTGCTTTCCAATCCTCCAACGGCTGCTTGCGCCATGCCTCAAATGCGTTTTGCGGCATGGACCAGAAAATGGTGGCTTTGGTGGCGGTTTCGTTGGGCAGGCTGCCGACCGGCAATACGCCAATCATGTTTTTTGCCGCACGGTATTTTTGGCTGAGATAGTCAAGTGGCAGCGCGGTTTCGGGCCAGTCAACCGTTGCCCAAAGCGCACCGAATTGCAGCGGTTTGCGCGGCATGGCTGACAAAACAGACCCCGCGCCGCTGGCGTCAATTACCAGATCAAACCCAATGCCGTTAACCAGCCGTTTTTTGTTGCCCAGCCTAGTTTCGGTGACTTCGGTTGAGGTTACAACCTTAACCCCTGCTGCAAGCGCCGCGCGATACAGGGCT
>NZ_JBTUJH010000090.1:0-17948 GCF_058343375.1 Alterinioella sp. | reverse complement strand
TCGGTCACTCAGCAATGGCCATGACTGTAAGCTCACCTTAAAGGGAAAGCAGCCCTCATTGAGTCGACCAGCTCTGAATTCACTTCAAGGCTTTCCTTACTGATCGAGCGATCAAATTTCCAGCCCGTTGAAATTTGGCGAAAATGCCAGATACGAAAATTTGGATCAACAGGGTCTTTTGAAGAGTCAAGAAAGTGGGTCAACCATTGTTTTCCCTTTTGTGATCCGCCCGGCACGACACACCACTTTCGATTGGCTTTTGGTTTACCTGACGCGCTGACATGGCTGTGGTCGCAATGACGCGCGTAGCCGTTTGGCCCCGGGTTGAGGGCATACACCCATTCCGCGTTTCCCCGCAGGTAGCCGTCTTTCGTCTCGACCGTGGCGTCAAAAACCGATTGCCCATTTACGGAATGAAACAGCTCGTCAATATCTGCGTTCACAACAGCCCTGGCCTTGGCAAAAAACCTTAGTCGTCCCAGTTCAGCCAGGGATCGCTGGAGAAACAAAGACGCATACCCGGCTTTGTTTTCAACCGTTGGCCCAAAGGGATACCGTGCACGCAGGATAACTGCTTTCCGCAGTCCGGGAATATCGGCAAGCGTCTGGCGCAGATCGGATAGACCGTATGCCTGAGAGCCATTGTCGCTTAGTATTACGGTTTCAGCACCGTGGATCTTGACGTAATAGTTCAGCCAGTCCGCAATCCAATCCAACCGATTGTTCAATGAAATAGTATACATGCCGTTCAGGTTGGCGAATTCATCGACATAAGATCGACCTATTGGAATTGAGCCGCCGAACAAGATATGTTTCAATGTCAGAACAAGCCCGCTTTGCGCATCCAGAGCCACGATGCTGCAGCGTGAGAGGTTGCGAATTTCCTTTATCGGGATTTTTCGTCCATCAATCCAGAATTCAGTTTCCTTGACAAGACGCTTCAGGTTCAAAAGCGGCGGGCCCAGCAAGAGAATTTCACCTGCCTCGGAGTCCAGGAAGCAGTCATAGAACAGGGTATTGAAATCATACTGACTGACAAATTTCTCGTCATGTGCCTCAGAGTTTCCGACCAGACGTCGTGTGAGCTCCGGGATTCCCTTTGGCAACCGGAATCCAGACAATTCCAAATCCAGAACGTCCGCGGCCATCAGTTCCTCCTTAAATCCGAGGGTAGAAAATCTACATATTCGTGGGGTATTTCGGCTGACAGCTCTCCTCTGCTGACCAGTTGGTCCAGACAGTGCAAGGCCAGATCGTAGCTCTCAAAGACGGCGTCGGCCAAGATTGCAAGGGCTTTCAGCTGATTGTTCGATACTGCCTTGGGGTCGCGCAAGTCTCTTACAAAAACGGCGTCCCCATCCAGAACCTGGCTCGATACCCTGCGCGTTTTTAATTTGGCATTCTGAGAGCTTGAAATCATTTGATTTTTGATAAACAGAAACTTGTGCAGCCTGAAACCCAGGCTGGACAGGACCGAGATTTGTTCATCCAGCAGAGGCTCGCCTTCATAAAGAGGATAAAATCGTAATTCTGTTACCACTGCGACAGCTTGCGAGAGTTTTTTTGTTCCATTCTGAAAAATCATTTTCTCGGCACCCTGCACGTCAATTTTCAGAAGGTCTATATGTTCAATATCTCCGATATCGTCCAGCCGTTGTGTTTTGACTTTCAATTCCTCAATGAGCCGCGCGGGTCTTTTGGCTCGTCCAAGAAATGCCATGGCCTCGGGGTCCAGATTGAACAACGAGCTGAGTCCGCTACCATGATAGATGTTGAGCGAATGGTCCTTTCCATCACCCACTGCGGCATTCGTATAGGATTCCAGATCCCCTTTCATCGCCATCAGTTTCTCAAAGGCTTCCGGCTGTGGTTCGAATCCGTGAACGCGGCACAAACCAATGTCCAGAAGCGGCTTGTAAGGCGGATCATCCAGAGGATTTGCGCCTATATCAACAATTGTTGGCGGAACTTGAAACTTCATGGATTCGTAAAGAAATTGCCATCTTTTTTGCGTATCGTCTTTCATTCGATACCCTTGGACGCAGGAGCTGAATATGTCGAATATTGATAGGCTGCATTAGAATAATGCTCTTGCGTAATTTGCTTACTCCATCGCGGTAAAACTGTCTGCCTCAAATGAATTCTCCTTGCCTGATCGACCGTGTTCCATGACTCAGTCTGACGCCGCCTGTCGGTTAGTTACGCGGCCATGGAGGATTTTTCCAGTGTTGCGTTGTAGTTGGCTTCGGTTTCCACGGTCGAGGCGCTACTGATCGGTCTGGTGGATGTCGGTTTTGACCCACATGTGCTGATCTTGATCAGAATCAGAGGCAGCAGCTTGCTGGTTAACGGGGCATTGGCGCAGGCCGCGGATAATCTGTGGGCATATAATTGCATCCACCCCAAGATGGGTGTGGGCACCGTCACACTGGGCTTGAAACTCAAAATGGCTGCGTGATCTCCGTTGGCCGACCCCTCCAGAATGGGGGATTATCATTGGGTTGATTACCTGGGCTCGGAAACGTCACTGTAGGGGGTTGTGGGCTACGCAAACCTCATGTTTCATGTTTGCAGCCAATCAGCGGAGAAGAGTGAATGAAGGTTCCGAACCAATACATGGCAGCATTGTTTTTGCTGTTGGGTGCCTGTGCAACAACGGCACCAACCGAGGTATCTTTGGAAAACCCTGGTTTTATCCAGGAACTGCCTGAGGCGGTGTTGGCGATTGTCGCGCCAAACCAGAATTTGCGAACGGTTCGGATCCTGCCTGAAGATGGATGTTATTGGTTCCAGAGAACAGGCCCGGTCGAAACGACCTTTCTGCCGTTGAACACCAGAGATGGGCGCCAGATCTGCACCCGGGCACCAGAGGTTCACCCGACGGCGGGGTGATCCTGTCTCAAGCTCTTGCTCGGTCGTTGCCAACATATTCGGGGCCCATCAGGATGTGACCTGACGGGCCCCGGAATTTTTGGGCGTCCTGCTTGGATGTGGTTCGTCTGGAACCTGCCGCCCTTCCGCCCAATGAGAAGGTGCGGGGCGAAAAACCTCGCCCGCCCCCCGCAGGTCAGCTTGTCGCGGAAACCCAATCTTCAGCCGGGTACAGCACGGCTGTCACGCCGATATCGACATCTTCATAGAGCCCGATAATATGCGGCATCACCATGCGAACACAGCCCGAGCTGGCGCGGGTTCCGATCGACCAGGGCTGCGGCGTTCCGTGGATGCGCAGATAGGTGTCGCGGTTCCCGACATAGAGATAGAGCGCCCGCGATCCCAGAGGGTTTGACGGCCCGCCCGGCAGCCCGTCCGCGTATTGCGCATAGGCTTGGGGGTCACGGCGGATCATATTGGCCGTCGGTGTCCATTGCGGCCACTTTACCTTGCGCCGGATGGTGTAGGTTCCCGGCTCGTACAGATCGTCACGGCCGATGGCGACACCGAACCGCAGCGCAGTTCCGTTTTCCCGGATGTGATAGAGATACCGCGCGACGGCATCGACATGGATGTCCCCCGGCGTCAGCGAATCATTCGCTTCGACCATCCGGGGCAGAAACCGCGGATGGATCCCCCAAGGGTTACTGGTGGCGGGATCGTAGTTTTCAGGTGTTACTTGCGCGTCCCAGATATCCCACATATCGGGCCCACCATGCGAGCCGGCGAATGCAGGTGCCGCTATAGGAGCCGAAAACAACGCGGTCGTCGTCATGATAAAGTGGCGCCTGGTCAACATATCAAATTCTCTCATTCTGGCCGTTATCAACTACTCACAGTATTGTGACCATCCTACACGCCGCAAACAACCCAACCAACTGATTACATTCCTCACAACTGCGTGTGACACGGCTGAATTTCGCCCGGAATCGGGTTTGATCGGGCATTTTTGGCCCAGTTCTGTCCGAAAACGCAAAGATCGCTGCGAATATGGCCTTTTCCTGGACCGGATCCCGTTGGCCGGTCACCTGATTTCCACGCAGGATCTGCCGTTTGGTTTAGGCACCGGCTATCGGTTTTCCGCCGCTGGCCCGCGTGATCTGGGCTGCTGCGGCCGCGACACGGGCCCCGATTTCGGCGATGCTATCTGCGCTGAACCGCCCGCTTGGGCCCGAGACCGAGACACCGCCACAGGGCAGACCGCGTTCGTTGAAAATGGCCGCGCCGATGCATGACATGCCCAGGTAGCGTTCGGCATGGTCATGGGACCAGCCCCGGGCCCGGGTTGCGACCAGATCGGCCTCAAGCTCGGCGCGGGTCACCAATGTATGTTCGGTATGGCGCGGCAGGTCCGCATCGCGGAAAAAACGCTCCAGCGCATCCTTGCCCATGGTCGCCAATATGGCCTTGCCGGTGCCCGAGGCATGCATTCGCGTGCGGCTGCCTGGAGGGAAAAAGGCCCGGATCGGGTTTTCGGTCTCGACCTGTCCGACAAAGACCACATTGGGCCCGTCGGGCACCGCAAGATTGGCGGTTTCACCAGTGTCGCGCATCAGTTTGCGCAGATGTGTCTGGCCGATCTCGATCACGCTGTTGCGTTTCAGAAAGGTGGCCCCGGCACGATAGGCCTCGATCCCGATCATCCATTCCTGACGATCCTCGTCAAAGCCGACATAGCCGTGTTTCCGCAAGGTCGTCAGAATCCGGTGTGTGGTCGCGGTCGGAATGTCCAGCGCCTGCGCCAGATCTGTCAGGGCTGATCTGTCGCGCTGCGCCACCGCCGTCAGCACGCCAAGCGCCCGGTCCAGCGATTGCATGGTCCCGGCCGAGCTTTCCTTGAACTGCGATTTCGGGCGCCCGCGCGGGCGACGCTGATTCTGCATGGGCCGCCTTCCGATGATTTTCCAGACTGTCGTAGCAGGAATATTGATAAATCAAAAATGATGTAAAAACAAGGTGTTGATATTTAATCCCTGATATTGAAAAAACATTTCAAGAAAATTGCACGCGCCGCTGAACTGCCCGATACTGCAGCCAATCAGGAGGATCGACCGATGCCCAACCAAAACCCGCTTTTCATTCCCGGCCCGACCAATATCCCCGACCGTCTGCGCCACGCCATGAATGTGCAGACGCAGGACCACCGGGCACCGGATTTCGTCGAAACCTTCGCGCCCGTGCTGGAGAAGACAAAAAAGGTTTTCGCCACCACTACCGGTCAGATCATCACCTTTCCCGCAAGCGGCACCGGCGGTTGGGAGGCCTGCATCACCAACACGCTCAGCCCCGGGGACACGGTTCTGGTCGCGCGTTATGGCATGTTCAGCCATCGCTGGATCGACATGTGCCAGCGCCATGGGTTGAATGTCGAGATCATCGAATGTGCCTGGGGCTCGGGCGCGCCTGCTGACAAGTTCGAAGCCGCGCTGCGGGCCGATACGGGCCACCAGATCAAGGCCGTTCTGGTCACCCATAATGAGACCGCCACCGGCGTGAAATCCGACATTTCGGCCGTGCGAGGCGCGATGGATGCGGCCAGCCATCCGGCCCTGTTCTTCGTTGATTGCGTCAGCTCGCTTGGCTCGATGGATTTCCAGTTCGATACCTGGGGCGTCGATATTGCCGTTTCCGGGTCGCAAAAGGGGTTCATGCTGGCCACCGGCATGGCGATCCTGTGTGTCAGCCCCAAGGCGCTGGCGGCGATGGAAACCGCGACCCTGCCGCGCACCTTCTTTGATTTCCGCGATATGATGAAGGCCAACGCCTCGGGTGGCTTTCCCTATACGCCGCCGCTGAACCTGATCTACGGCATGAATGAGGCGCTGAAGATGCTGGAGGAGGAAGGGCTGCAAAACGTCTATGCCCGCCACCACCGCCTTGCCGAAGGCGTGCGCAAGGCTGTCGCGGCCTGGGGTCTGGAACTGGTCGCGCAATCGCCCGATCTGTATTCCGATACCGTCAGCGCCATCTACGTGCCGGAAGGGTTCGACAGCAACGCGCTGACTGACCGGGCCTTTGCCGCCTATGGCGTGTCATTCGGCGTCGGCTTGGGCGAAATGAACGGCAAGGCCTTCCGCATCGGCCATCTCGGCAGCCTGACCGATGTCATGGTGCTGTCGGGTCTGGCGACCATCGAAATGGCGATGGCAGATCTGAATTATCCGGTTACATTGGGCAGCGGCGTCATTGCCGCGCAGGAGCATTTCCGCGCCAGCAGCCGCGCCGCACTGAAATCCGCCGCATAAGGAGGCCGACATGCTGGACTATACCACCGGGGCCGCCCTGACGATTGCGCATATGCGTGATGCGCAGGACCGCATCCGGCCCCATATCCACCGCACCCCGGTTCTGACTTCGTCCTATCTTGATGGTCTGACCGGGGCCACGCTGT
The DNA here is from genome assembly GCF_058343375.1 of Alterinioella sp. Classification (NCBI taxonomy): domain Bacteria; kingdom Pseudomonadati; phylum Pseudomonadota; class Alphaproteobacteria; order Rhodobacterales; family Paracoccaceae; genus Alterinioella; species Alterinioella sp. The sequence goes on along the minus strand of NZ_JBTUJH010000090.1, from coordinate 11,623 downwards.
TCTTCAAATGCGAGAATTTCCAGAAGGCCGGGGCGTTCAAGGTTCGCGGGGCCTCGAATGCCGTGTTTGGCCTGGATGATGAAAAGGCCGCAAAAGGCGTCTGCACGCATTCATCCGGCAATCATGCGCTCAGCCTCAGCTATGCCGCCGGGCGGCGGGGCATTCCCTGCCATGTCGTGATGCCGCGCACGGCACCGCAGGCGAAAAAGGATGCCGTGCGGGGCTATGGCGGCATCATCACCGAATGCGACCCCTCGACCAGCAGCCGCGAGGCGGTGTTCGCCAAGGTCGAGGCCGCGACGGGGGCCGATTTCGTCCACCCCTATAATGATCCGCGCGTCATCGCCGGGCAGGCGACCTGTTCGGCCGAGTTGCTGGAGCAGGTCGAGGCGCTTGATGCCGTCGTCGCCCCGATCGGCGGTGGTGGCATGGTGTCGGGCACCTGCCTGACGCTCTCCAATCTTGCGCCGCAGGTGCAGATCTATGCCGCCGAGCCCGATCAGGCCGATGATGCCGCGCGCAGTTTCCGCGCCGGTCACATCATTGCAGATGACGCGCCCGACACCGTGGCCGACGGGCTGAAAGTTCCGCTCAAGGAAAATACCTGGCATTTCGTGTCAAATTTCGTGACGGATGTGCTGACCTGTTCCGAGCAGGAGATCATCGATGCGATGCGGCTGATCTGGCAACGCATGAAGATCGTGATGGAACCCTCCAGCGCTGTGCCGCTGGCGGTGATTTTGAAAAACCCGGACCTGTTCCGGGGCAAGCGGGTTGGCATTATTGTCACCGGCGGCAATGTGGATCTGGATAAATTGCCCTGGATGCAGGGCTGAGGAGGGAAGCGACATGAACAAGCAACTGAACCTGGACGATTTCGAAGTCGGCTATGACATCCCCGCCGCCATCGGCATGGATGAGGCCGATATTCAGACCCCCTGCCTGGTGCTCGATCTGGATGCGCTGGAACGCAACATCAAGAAGATGGGCGATTATGCCCGCGACCACGGCATGCGCCACCGGGTGCATGGCAAGATGCACAAATCGGTCGATGTCGCCAAATTGCAGGAAAAACTGGGCGGGGCCTGCGGCGTCTGCTGTCAGAAAGTCAGCGAGGCCGAAGTGTTTGCCCGTGGCGGTATCAAGGATGTGATGGTGTCCAACCAGGTCACCGATCCGGCCAAGATCGACCGTCTGGCCCGGATGCCGAAACTGGGGGCCCGGGTTCTGGTCTGTGTCGATGATCCGGCCAATGTGGCAGACCTGTCAGCCGCGGCCGTCAAGCACGGCACCCAGATCGAGGCCCTGGTCGAGATTGATTGCGGTGCCGGGCGCTGTGGCGTGTCCACCACGCAGGATGTGGTCAACATCGCCAAGATGATCGACGCCGCCGAGGGCCTGAAATTCGCCGGTATCCAGGCCTATCAGGGCGCGATGCAGCACATGGACAGCTATGCAGACCGCAAGGCCAAGCTGGATATTGCAATCGCGCAGGTGACGGATGCGGTGCAGGGCCTCAAGGCGCAGGGTCTGGAATGCGACATCGTCGGCGGTGGCGGCACCGGATCGTATTATTTCGAGAGCAATTCAGGCGTGTTCAACGAACTTCAATGCGGCTCCTATGCTTTCATGGATGCCGATTACGGTCGCATTCTGGATGCCGAAGGCAAGCGTATTGATCAGGGCGAATGGGAAAACGCGCTGTTCATCCTGACCACGGTGATGAGCCACGCCAAACCCGACAAGGCCATCGTCGATGCCGGGCTGAAAGCGCAATCGGTCGATAGCGGCCTGCCCACCATCTATGGCCGCGATGATGTGACCTATCTGAAATGTTCCGATGAACATGGCGTGGTGGGCGACCCCGATGGCGTGCTCAAGATCAATGACAAGCTGCGCCTGGTGCCCGGCCATTGTGACCCGACCTGCAACGTCCATGACTGGTATGTCGGTGTGCGCGGCGGCAAGGTCGAGGCGCTCTGGCCGGTTTCGGCGCGCGGCAAGGCATTCTGAGGCCTGACCGCAAAAAACCTTTCTCGGGGTCGGCATGTCCGGCCCCGATATCTATCCCCTTCCCGAGGACACCCGCCATGATCATCGTTCCCGAACGTGAAATCCCCGCCCTTCTGACCCGCGAAGCCTCCTATGATGCGGTGGAAAAGATCTTTGCCGCCATGGCCGCAAAGGATGCCTATAATTTCCCCGTGATCCGCGAAGCCATCGGCCATGAAGACGCGCTTTACGGCTTCAAGGGCGGGTTTGACCGGGTCGGCGGCACGCTTGGCCTCAAGGCCGGGGGCTATTGGCCCAACAATCTGGACAAACATGGCATCATCAACCACCAGTCCACGGTGTTCCTGTTCGATCCCGATACCGGCATGGTGCGCGCCATGGTGGGGGGCAATTTTTCCACCGCCCTGCGCACCGCCGCCGCATCCTCGGTTTCGATCAACCATCTGGCGCGCAAGGATGCCCGCGTGATGGGCATGGTCGGGGCCGGCCATCAGGCCAAATTCCAACTGCGCGCCGCGTTGGAGCAGCGCCAGTTCGACAAGGTCATCGGCTGGAACTATCACCCCGAAATGCTGTCCAATCTGGAGGAGGTCGCCACTGAGGCCGGTCTGCCATTTGAGGCGGTTGAGCTTGCCGGGCTGCAAGAGGCCGATGTCATCATCTCCATCACCTCCTCGTTTAATCCGATCCTGTTGCCGGAACATGTCAGCCCCGGCACCCATATCGCCTGCATGGGCACCGACACCAAAGGCAAGCAGGAGGCCAGCGCCGATCTGGTCGCGCAGGCCACCGTCTTTACCGATGAGGTCGCCCAGTCGGTCAGCATCGGCGAATGTCAGCATGCGATTGCGGCCGGGCTGATCAAGCAAAGCGACATTTCCGAGATTGGCGCGGTGATCAACGGCACCCATCCGGGGCGGTCCTCCGACGATGAGATTACCCTGTTCGACGGCACCGGCGTCGGCCTGCAGGATCTTGCGGTCTCTGCCGCTCTGGTCGATCTGGCCATTGCCAAAGGCGTCGCCATCGAGGTCGATCTCTAGGCACATACCCGGTTCAGGTCGGTCGCAGCATTCGGCCTGTCGGTTTTCTCAAGCATGGCGCGCGCAATTCCGCTATCCCGGCTGGCAACAGCCCAGCGGAGCGTGCCCCATGTTTCTCAGCATCTTCGACATCTTCAAGATCGGCATCGGCCCGTCCTCGTCGCACACGATGGGGCCGATGAGCGCGGCTGCGGCGTTTCTTGACGCGCTGCGCAGCGGCCTGCGCGAACCGGGCGCGGGCGATGTCGCCCATATCACCTGTTCGTTGCACGGCTCGCTGTCCTTTACCGGCAAAGGCCACGCCACTGACCGCGCGGTGATGCTCGGGCTTTGCGGCTTCCTGCCCGCCACCATCGACCCCGACCAGGCCGAGGCGGCCGAGGCCCAATTGCATAGGCAAAAGATGATCCACCCCGAGGGCCTGCCGCCGCTGCGGTTTGACCCTGCCGCCGATCTGATCTTCGATTATGGCCCGCCCTTGCCCGGCCACGCCAATGGCATGATCCTGCGCGGCTACGACGCTGCCGGGAACCTGTTCATGGAGGAAACCTATTACTCTATCGGCGGTGGCTTCGTGATGACCGCCGCTGAACTGGAGGCACAGAAACATGGCGGCCCGAAAGCCTTTCACGCCGAAAAAGCCGCGCAGGGCTATCCCTATCCGTTCGGATCGGCGGCCGAGATGCTTGCGATGGGCAAGGCGTCGGGCAAGACGATCGCACAGATGAAATGGGCCAATGAAACAGCAGGCGCGCCGCGCGCCGAAGTGCAGTCCCGGCTGGATGCGATCTGGGCCGCGATGGATGCGTGTATTGATCGCGGTCTGCGTATCGACGGCATCCTGCCCGGCGGCCTTTTGGTCAAACGCCGGGCCAAGGCAATCCATCAGCAATTGCTGGCCGAACGCGGCACCAATCAGGCGCAGCCCCATACCATCAACGATTGGATGAGCGTCTATGCCATGGCGGTGAACGAGGAAAACGCGGCCGGTGGCAAGGTTGTGACCTCGCCCACCAATGGCGCGGCGGGCGTGGTGCCCGCGGTGCTGCGCTATTACCGCGACCATTGCATCGGCGCGACCGAGGAAGGTCGGCGCAATTTCCTGATGACGGCAGCCGCGATCGGCGGGCTGATCAAGCATAACGCCTCGATCTCGGGGGCCGAAGTGGGCTGTCAGGGTGAGGTTGGTTCAGCCTCGGCCATGGCCGCCGCTGGCCTTTGCGCGGCTTTGGGGGGCAGCAATGAACAGATTGAAAACGCCGCCGAGATTGCGCTGGAACATCATCTGGGCATGACCTGCGACCCGGCGGCGGGGCTGGTGCAGGTGCCTTGCATCGAACGCAACGGGCTTGGCGCGATCAAGGCGGTTTCGGCCGCGTCACTGGCCCTGCGCGGCGACGGCACGCATTTCATGCCGCTGGATAATTGCGTCGAGGCGATGCGCCAGACCGGTCTGGACATGAACGAGAATTACAAGGAAACCAGCCGTGGCGGGCTGGCCGTCAATCTGCCGAGTTGCTAGGCGACAGGGCGCGCATGGTCTGCCCGGCCTCAAACCCGGAATCCAGCGTAATGATCTTTTCGCATTCCTCGCCCGCCACCCGTGCCGCAATGATGCGCGCCGCGGCCTCGCCGATCTCTCGTCTCCGTGAATCCATCGTGGCCAGTTGCATCGGCAGCCCGTCAAGAATTTCGACCGCGTTGAACCCGGCCAATCCCATGTCAGAAGGGATATTCAGGCCCTTTTCGAGGCAGTAGAGAAGCCCGCCTGCCGCAATCATATCATTGGAATAATAGAGAAAATCAAGGTCGGCATGGCGCGACAGCATCTCTTGCGTCATCTCGCGGCCCTTGCCCAGCGCCGACCCCCCGGCATAATAAATCCGATCCACCAGATCAACACCGGCTTCAGTCAATACGCCCTCGAACCCTTCCAGCCGCTTCCGGGCCCGGTGATCTTCGGGCATCTTGGTGCCCATGAACCCGATCCGGCGATACCCGCGCGCCAGAATTTCACGCGCCATCCGCGCCCCCGATGCGCGGTGGCTGACGCCCACCATGGCGTCAATCGGATCGCCATCGGTATCCATGATCTCGACCACCGGAATACCGGAATTGGCCAGCATCGCGCGCGAGGCATCGGTATGTTCGATGCCGGCAATGATCATGCCGGAAGGCCGCCATGACAGCATTTCATAGATCACTTTTTCCTCGCGCTCGGGCAGGTAATGCGAGGATCCGAAGACGGGTTGCAGGGCGGTATCGTCCAAAACATCCGAGATCCCGGCCAGAACCAGCGGAAACACCATGTTCGACAGCGACGGGATGATCACGCCAACCAGATTGACCCGGTTCGAGGCCAACGCACCGGCGATCTTGTTGGGCACATAGCCAAGCGACCGCGCCGCCTCCATCACGCGTGCCCGGGTGGCCTGGCTGACATCCCCCCGATTGCGCAACACCCGGCTGACGGTCATTTCCGAGACCCGCGCTGCCTCGGCCACGTCACGCAGCGTCAATTGCGGTTTGCCGGGATCGAAGGGGCGAATTGGCACCGCTGGGCGCTCCTCGTGATTGGGTCAACGCCCTTGATAATCAGGAAAGGCGGGATTGTCCAAGCCTCTCGGCCGATGCCCAGAAATTGCGCCGGGGTGCTTGCCATATGGTCCCGAAATGCGCAGAACGGGTGCGCGTGGCCCCGTGGCTCAACTGGATAGAGCAGCCCCCTCCTAAGGGGCAGGTTATAGGTTCGAATCCTATCGGGGTCACCAAAGCCGCCGGCCCGCGCCCGCGCCCCGCTCAATCGGCCCGGATTTCGACGATGGCGGTTGAAACGATCGGCTCAATCGCTGAACTTCACCAGCCCTTCGCGCAGCAAGCGGCGCACCAGAACCGCGCGGCCCGCCTCATCCAGATCGCCGGGCAGATCGGCCAGGGTGAAAACCGCGCCCGACAGCGCATGGGCCAGCGGCGCACGTGCAAAGGCCGGCAGGCTGATCACCGCGCCCTGACACGAGACCGCGACCGTATCATCCTCATCGCCCTTGCCGGGCACATCCATCAGCCGGTAGATCAGATTGGGCCGGGCAATCAGACGGCTTTCGGCGTCCAAATCGGCCATCCGCGCCAGTTCGGCCATCTGGCCATGCACGCGCGGCAGGCGCGAGCCGATGAAATCTTCGCGGAACGCATCCAGCACGGGTTCAAGATCGGCACCCGCCACCTTGGCCAGCAGGGCCGCGAATTTTTCCTGCGCGGCGCGGGTGTCATAGCCTTCATCGGTAAATCCCGGCGGCAGCGCCTCGCGGAATTCCACATTGTCATGCGCCATCATCCGGACCGCCTCGGTCAGCAGATCGGCCCAGGACCGGACCATCAGCCCGGTGGTGATATGCAACGAGGTCTGATCGGTCGAAACCGCGTCATGCGTCAGCCCGCGCGGCACATAGACCATGTCACCCGGTTCCAGCACGAAGCGGTCGGTTTCTTCGCCGATCGGCACTTCCGCCGGGTCAAAACCCTGATCGGCCAGCGGCAGCGCCACCGGCGTGTCATAAATGCGCCATTGCTTGGTGCCCTCGACCTGCAACACCAGCACGTCATGGCCATCGTAATGCGCCTTGAAGCCCTGGGAATGGGCCGGGGTCAGGTAGATATTGGTCTGCACCCGCGCGCTGAACACCTTTTCCAGCGCACGACAGAAATCAGCCAGATTGGGCAGGCGTTCCTGCAGGTTCGACAGGATGATCGTGGCCCCATCGGCAAACAGGCGGGTGGCGGCAACCGGGTCGACAAATCCGTTCTCATAGGCAAAATCGGCGGGCGTGATCATGGCATCGGCGCGGGTAATGTTGACCTCGGGCACAGACAGGCCAAGCGTCGTCAGCGCCCAGTCGATATCGCCCGTGGACAGCAGATCGGCATAATAATCGGCCTGGCCGCGCCGGATCACGAGGTGCTTTTTCTCATAGCTATGCGCGAAGAAATCATCGCGGCTGACCGGCGCGATCGTCCAGTCGAAATCCCGTGTCATTTGCACCTCCCTCAGGCGTGGCATCTGGTGTCAGGCTAGTCGCAGAGCCCGGTGGCGCGCAACCGCCAGCTGATGGTGATTGCGACGCGGCGTCTTGACAGGCGGGGTATCGCCATTATATAGATAGTGTGAAAGACACGTTTTCCTGATGGCAAATTGAAAGGCCAGCAGATGACCCGCAAACCCGATAACCGCAGAACGCTCAGCGATTCTGACATCACCACCAGCCGCCCGGCGCGGCGGGCCGTTCTGGGCCTGATTGCCGGTGGCGGCGCGATGGCCCTGACCGCGACAGCAGGTCAGGCCCAGGCGGCTGATATTGATAATGGCAACTGGACCGATGCCGGATCCTGCCCGCGCGGCAGCGGCGGCGGCTATACCGGCTACACCGACAGTGACAATGGGAACATTACCGACCGTGGCGGCTATGGTCGCGGCGCGCCCTATTGCTGACGCCCCCGGAATTTCATGTTATGAGATGAACCGCGCCCATCCCGGCGCGGTTTTTCGTTGTCGGAGAGGTCTGATGCCCAAGCCCCCCAGAACGCTGCATGAATCCGAGATCGAGACGCTGCGCCCGCCGCGCCGCTTGTTCCTGGGGATGGCCGCAATCGGTGGCGCGGCCGCGATCCTGCCGGCACAGGCCCAGGCGGCGGATGGCGATAACGGATCCTGGTCCGATGGTGCGGCCTGCCCGCGGGGGCCGGGCGGCACCCGCACCGGGGCGACCGACAGCGACAATGGCAGCATTTCCGACCGCTCCGGCTATGGCCGGGGGCGCCCCAATCGCTGCTAGATCATCTTGATCACATTCTTGTCGATCGACAGCATGTAGCCGCGTCGTGCGATGTTCTTGATCAACAATTCGCTAACCATCTGATTGCCCAGGGTATCGCGCAACCGCTTGATTCGGGTGGCACCGGCGGCCTCATCGCAATCGGTGACAGATTTCCCCGACACCATTGATTCGATTTCCGCGCCCGACAGAACGTCATCATCCATCCGGGCCTCGGCCAGCACCGACAGGGTTTCCATTGCCGCCCCGGTCAGCTTGAATTCCATGTTGTTCAGATACACGACCCGCTCTTCCCGGCTGACGATAAGCGAGCTGACCTGAATGCCCGATCTTTCGATCTCGCCCATGCGTTTATTCAGTGTGATGATGGTGACCAGAAAGATCAGGCAGGCCACCAACAGCGCCGTGGCAAACAGGATCAGCACGAAAATGATCGCCCGATAGCTGGCCAGAACCTTGGAAAAGGCGGTGCCGGATTGCGCCAGAATCTCAAGGATTCTCATGGAGTCATTGGTTGTCAGGGCATCATTGACAACAAAGATCTCCTCCACCGCGGCATTGAACGCATTGGCGTCGGGCAAGTAGGAGAACAGCAAGATCGCCGCCAGGGTCAGAATGCCGACGACGATCACGATTCCGATCTGCACGACACGGGTGCCGCTGAGACGGGAGTCAGAAATTGAGGTAGTATTGTCCTGCACGCGCTTCCCTCGAATCGAGGCCGGACTCGTCAAAGACCGACATCACCTCCAGAAGCTGCCAACCACCTGTCAGGCGGCCTGAAATGACAGACGCGGCGGCGCCGACATTGCAAGCGGACGCTGGCAACTCGATGACACCGTAATGCAGGCGCAACGGGTTATCCATCTTTGCCTTGTAATCGGCAAAACAAGCGGCATTGGCTGCCGAGGCGAAACCCATGACCAGGGCGAAGGTGAGGACTGCGTGTTTCATGAGTCTGAGTTAGGGCAAATCCCTGCTGACATTCAATATCAGCCGGGTATTTTGCCAATGTTATCGGATAGCGGCGCGTTGATATTGCCTGTCTGACAGGGGCGGGGGGATAATCACCCATTCCGCCCGCATGCGGTTCCTGCCCATTTTCCCATCCTCATATGGAGCCCCTGAATTATGTTTAAATCCCTTCCCAAACTGCTGGCCGCAGCAAGCCTTTCGGCCGCTCTGGCGCTGACCGGAATCATGTCTACCGCAACCCCGGCACAGGCCAATAATGATAACCTGCGCCGTTTTCTTGGTGGTGCCGCCGCAATTATCATCCTTGGCAGCATCCTTGAGAATCAGCGCGACCGGCGAACTTACACCACTGTCGTGCCGCATCGCGCTGCGCCGCATGTGCCGCATGTGCAGCGTTCTCTGATCGCGCCGTCGCGATGCTATAGCAGCTTCCAGGGCCCGCATGGTGTGTTTCGCGGCTTTGGTGCCGGCTGCATGCAGTCCAGCGCCTATTATTCACAACTTCCCTCGGCCTGCCTGCAACGTGTCTATACCCATCAGGGCTGGCGCAATGTCTATGACGCGCAATGCCTCTACAATCGCGGCTGGGTGCGGTCGTAACCGGGAAATGCCGGTCGAGTGGTGCGATGGAGGGCGGCGGAGCATAGGTTCTGCCGCCTTTTTGTTGCCTTGCGGCCAGGCGCGTGATTTCAGGGGGCCATGACAAAAGCACCGGATTTCAGTCTAGAGACCCGCATCGGCGGCCGCGTCGCGGGTGTCGATGAGGTTGGGCGCGGGCCGCTGGCCGGCCCGGTGATGGCTGCCGCCGTGGTGCTGGATGGGGACAATATTCCGCCCGGTCTGAACGATTCCAAGAAACTCAGCGAAACGCGGCGCCTTGCCTTGACCGAGCTGCTGCATGGCTGCGCCGAAGTTTCCATCGGTATTGCCTCGGTCGAGGAGATTGACCAGATCAATATCCTGAATGCCAGCCTGCTGGCCATGACCCGCGCCGTTGAGGGCCTGAAAACCGCGCCGGATCATGCGCTGATTGATGGCAAGTTCATCCCCAAGGAGCTGCGCATTGCGGCCACGCCGATCATCAAGGGCGACGGCATCAGCCTGTCGATTGCGGCGGCCTCAATTGTGGCCAAAACATGTCGTGACGCAGCCATGTGTGCATTGGCGCAACAATACCCCGGATATGGATGGGACCGAAATGCCGGTTACCCCACTGCGGAACATAAACGCGCCCTCCTAAATCTGGGGGTCACCCCCCACCATAGGCGCAGTTTCAAACCGGTCCACAACATCTTGTATCAAGCCCCTTCTGCAACCTCTTGATTCAAAAAAGAAATTGACGGCGAATCAGCTTTGACTCATCCTTGAGCCACAAATCAGCGCCCGAAAGAGGCGCCCGTTGCAGAGGCAGAGATGACAAAAAAAACAATCCAAACGGGGGCTGATATGCTTCCGATCAATACAATCATGCCAGGCGACTGCATCGAGGTGATGAACAGTCTGCCTGCGGAATCGGTGGACCTCATCTTTGCGGATCCGCCCTATAATCTGCAACTCAAGGGCAACCTGCACCGGCCGGATAATTCCAAGGTCGATGCGGTCGATGATGCCTGGGATCAGTTCGACAGTTTCGCGGTCTATGACACGTTTACCAGGGATTGGCTGGCGGCGGCGCAGCGCCTGCTGAAACCCAATGGCGCGATCTGGGTCATTGGCAGCTATCACAACATCTTTCGGGTTGGATATGCGCTGCAAAATCAGGGGTTCTGGGTGCTGAATGATGTGGTTTGGCGCAAGTCGAACCCGATGCCGAATTTTCGCGGCAAGCGCCTGACAAATGCCCATGAAACGATGATCTGGGCCTCGAAATCCGAGGGCGCGAAATACACCTTCAACTATGAGGCGCTGAAGGCGCTGAATGAAGGGGTGCAAATGCGGTCCGATTGGGTTTTGCCGATTTGCACCGGGCATGAGCGCATCAAGAACGATATGGGCGACAAGGCGCACCCGACCCAAAAACCCGAAAGCCTGCTGCACCGCATTCTGGTGGCCACCACCAATCCCGGCGATATCGTGCTGGACCCGTTCTTTGGCACCGGCACCACCGGCGCGGTGGCCAAGAAACTGGGCCGCAACTTCATTGGCATCGAGCGCGAGGACGCCTATCGCAAGGTTGCCGAAAAACGTCTGGCCAATATTCGCAAATTTGACCGGTCGTCGCTGGAGGTTACGCAATCCAAACGCGCCGAGCCGCGCGTGCCGTTTGGCCAGCTGGTCGAACGCGGGCTGCTCAATCCCGGCGAAGAACTGATTTCGCCGCGCGGCAAGATCGCCAAGATCCGCGCCGATGGCACGCTTGTGGTGTCCGACACCAAAGGCTCGATCCATCAGGTCGGGGCCAAGCTGGAGGGCGCGCCCAGTTGCAACGGCTGGACCTATTGGCATTTCCGCCGCGACGGCAAGACGGTGCCGATTGATCTGTTGCGCCAGCAGATCCGGTCCGAGATGTCCTCCTGATTCACATCAATACCGCCCGTGCCCCAATGGCCGCGTCTGGCCGGGGCACGCTCCTTCCCCGCCGGTCAAGGGATCGGCGGGGCTTTTTCATGTCTGGTGGATTGGTCTAAGAGGCTGATTGGAAAAGGGTTGAGTGAATTCAGCAGGTTATGATTCTATTCGGCTGCACAACTGAACGGAGATCGAAATGGCCTGGACTGAATTCACCCGGAACCGATATGAGCGCCAAAGCGCGCGATATTCAAG
>NZ_JBTUJH010000089.1:0-20862 GCF_058343375.1 Alterinioella sp. | reverse complement strand
TCATTTCGGTGGAAAACTCGGTCCAGCAGGACGCCGCAATGGCCGTGCGCATTCGCGAGATCATCCAACAGCTCGACGGCTATGATGCTGTCGCCGTCTATGTCTCCGACGGGATCGTCACCCTGCGCGGCACCACATTGGACGCCGCCACTGCCGAGGCCCTGAACGGGTTGGTGGCCCGGGTCGAAGGCGTGGTGGCGATCGAAAACGAGGTGGCCGAAACCACCGATGTGATAGAGCGCCTGACGCCTGCGGTGGAACGTCTTTGGATCAGGTTCGAACAATTCACGGCCTTCCTGCCGCTCTTGCTGATTGCCATTCTGGCGGGTCTCGCCGTGATCTGGATCGGCTTTTTCATTGCGCGGCGTAAAAACCCATGGGACAGATTGGCCCCCAACGCTTTCATCGCCGATATCTACCGCCAGATCCTGCGACTTTTATTCGTGGTTCTGGGCATCGTTCTGGCGCTCGATCTGTTGAATCTGACCGCCCTTTTATCCACTATTCTGGGCGCGGCAGGCATCGTCGGTCTGGCGATCGGTTTTGCCGTGCGCGATACGGTGGAAAATTTCATCGCCTCGATCATGTTGTCGATGCGGCAACCTTTTCGCCCCAAGGATCTGGTCGAGATCGAAGGCGATACCGGCCGGGTCATCCGCCTGACCAGCCGCGCCACCATCTTGCTGTCACCCGATGGCAACCATATCCGCATCCCGAACGCCACCGTCTTCAAGGCGCGGATCGTGAATTTCACCCGCAATGACGAACGCAGGTTCACCTTCACCCTGGGGATCGACCCCAATGCCGATATCGCCGATGCGCAGCGCATAATCCTGTCGGCTCTGGGTGAACTGCCCTACCTGCTGGACAGTCCGGGGCCATCGACCTGGGTGGGCGATGTCGGCGACAGCTCGATCACCATCACCGCGGCGGGGTGGGTCAGGCAGCATGAAACCGGTCTGTTCATGGCCCGCGGCGAAGCGATCCGCCTGGCCAAGGCCCGCCTGGAAGAGGCCGGCATCACCCTGCCCGAACCCACCTACCGATTGATCACCCAACCCGCCGACAATGGCCCGGCTGCGGCGTCTTCATCGACCAGGCCCCCGACCAGGCCCAAGGCCGCGCCGGTGCTGGCGCAACCGGTTCACGCCGACGAGGCCCAGGAGCTAGAACGCATCGTCGATGCCGAACGGGCCGAGACAGCGGCGGATGATCTGCTGGCGCGTGAGGCCCCTCAGGAATAGGCATGAGGGCGGGCTTTTTTGCCCGAAAGGTCTTGATCCCACGCCCCACCTTGCGTAACTAGCGCTGCATAGTTGGGGTGTGGCCTAGCGGTAGGGCAACAGTTTTTGGTACTGCAGATCGTAGGTTCGAATCCTACCACCCCAGCCAATCCTTCCCTCTGCATTCTCTGGAAATACAACACCGACCGACATGTCATGTGCTTTGGCGGGATCACCCCTGCCATGAAACTGAAAATGGCGCGTAGGTCTTCAGGCGGACCCCGTTAACAATGGCGGGGCTTCGCGCAGGATCTCGTTTTGAACGAGGGACCACCGGGGGCAGATCACAGCCTCGAACCCGGCAGCAGTTCAGTCCTCGGGCTCAAACGGCTAAGCTGCTTTCAAGCGGGCGTTCCAGGCTTCGACGATCTGCTGGCTCAACTCCATGGGATCGAAAGGCTTTTCGACGATGGCGAGCGCTCCGTCCACCCGCAAATGCGATAGAAAACTTCTCTCGACCTTTGCGGTCATGAAAATGACCGGCGTGCCGGCAAGCTCCGGCATTTTCATCAATTCATGCCAGAGTTGTTCGCCGCTCATTTCCGGCATCATGACGTCCAGCAACAAAAGATCCGGTCCGAATTTGGGCGCAACGATGAGAGCCTCTTTGCCTGACGCACATTGCTCCAGAATGAACCCGCCCACCATTTCCAGCGACATCTGAGTGATCGTCCGGATATCCTGGTCATCATCCACGTGCAGAATTTTCTTCAGGTCGTTCATTTTATCCTCTTTCGCCTAGCCGTTGCTGACCATATCGGTTTTCTGGTGAAGTAAATTTGTTTCGTTTCGACTTGAGGGACTGTTCGATTCGATGACCGTCAGTTCCGGTCCTCCGGCCAAACTGGGCAGGTCGAAATAGAAAGTCGTCTCTTTCCCGGGGTCGCTTTCATACGAAATCCTGCCATGGTGACGGGCGACGATCTTCTTGCAGATCTGCAACCCCAGGCCAGTGCCTGATCGGGTCGTTCCATCAGCTGCCGAAAACTGGGTGAAACTGTCAAATATCGTTGCCCGCGCTTCTTCCGGCACACCGGGCCCGTTGTCGGTCACGTAGACCCGCAAGGTTTTTCCCCGGTTCCTGACGCCGACGTGAACGGTGCCGCCCGGCGGAGAGTATTTTGCCGCATTCGACATCAGGTTCGTCATCACCTGCATCAGCCGGTCGCTATTGCCCGCAACCAGGGCGCGCGGCGGCAAGGGGTCATATACAAAGCTGACCCCAAGCTCGTCGCCGAACACCTTGTTGATCGAAACGGCGTCCATGATGAGTTCCGCAAGGTCGGTTTCTTCCAACGTGAAATCGACCTTGTTGGCATTTATTTTTTCAAGAACGAGGATGTCATTGACCATGTCCAGCAAACGGTCGCTATTGCGCGACGCGATGTCGATCATGCTCTTGATATCGTGGTTCAATTCACCTGCCACACCGGATTGTATCAACCGCAGGGCACCCTTGATGGAGGTAAGCGGCGTGCGCAATTCATGGCTGACCGTCGCCAAGGTGTTCATTCTCACCGCTTTGAGCTTTTTGCGCTCGGAAGTGTCTCGAAGAACGGAAAGGAAAACATCGTTCTCATTCGGGCCGACAGAAATTCGTGTGCGGATCTCGACCGGGCCCTTCTCATGGGTGACCTCAATCGACACGACGTTGCGGCTCCCATCCATCAAAGGCGCGACATGCGCCCGAAAAAGGGGGACCGAGAAATCGGCCGCCGTATCCGCGATTGTCCTGCTCCGCGCTTCCTCGGCAGTCCATTCGCATCGTGCCAGAGCTGCCTTGTTCATGTAGGAAATCTTCAGTGTATCAACGTCATACAGAAAGACCTCGTCCTGAAGTTCATCAAGCATACGGGTCAATTGCCGCTGAGATTCGTCCATCCGTTGTTGAGTGATATCCGTGCGCAGGCTGACCGTGTGAACGTGGATTCCCTGATCATCGAAATGCGGCAGGATCGTGCTCATCATATGGACGGTTTCGCCATTGGCCCGGCGCAGCGACTGTTCGCCCGACCAGACCAGCCCATTTTTAACCGCATTGTGGACATCAGAAAAACGGGAGGCTGGATTGGCTTCGCCCAGTTCAACCGACGTAGCCTGTTCCACAACCGCGGGACCATAGAGAATCGCGGTGCATTTTCCGATGATTTCTTCGCTGGAATAGCCGAACGCGTCCTCAAAGTTCTTGTTCACCTTGAGAAACACCCCGTCACGGTCCGCAACGCTCACAATGGAATGCTGGTCGATCGCAGAATCGAGAAGTCGGATCTCATTATTGAACCGATGTTGCAGTTTCTTGATTGTCTTCGAATATCTCCGCTGGAGGATCTTGTGAGCTGCGACCCAGCCGCCAAACGTGCACAGAGCAAGTGCCAGAATCGCAAACCCCAGCGTTGACATCGACAGGTCCGAAAACCCTGATGGAAGCACGGCCAACGATTGGAAGGTTTCGGCCGCTCCAGAGGAAAAGGGATAGGTCGCGCTTACGATAAGCGTGATCATTCCGGCCCTGGATGGTCTATTTAGGGTCATTGGCGTTACCTGTCCCGAATCTCATACAACTGGAGTTGGCTTCGGAATATTTCTAACCCTGCAATCGGTTCTCTTTCGGTCCCAAACGTGATGTTATTATGGCTCTTTTCTTGCGGCTGCCCAAATTTTGACCGACAGGGGTTTTGTAAAATTCCGTAAAGTTTTCCCCTTATGCCGTTGAATATAAAAGAAAACAGACTGAACGTCCTTGAACTGGAGCCAGGCTCGATGCAGTTGTTCCGAACGCCCAGGTGACCCTAGGCCGCCGCTTTCAACTTTTCATGCAGCGGCACCGAAAACTTGAAATGCGAGCCAAGGCCGACTTCACTTTCAACTTCGATTGTCCCGCCATGCAGGTCGACCAGGCGCTTGCAGATCGACAATCCCAGCCCAACGCCCCCTTCAGAACGCGTTGACGAGACTTCGAGCTGTTTGAACCGCTTGAAGACCGACTCGAAATCAGATGCCGGAATACCGGGGCCGGTATCTTCAACGTGAAACCAGACATTGTCGCCGCTGATGTCGGCCCAGAGCCGCACTTCGCCCGCTTTGGTAAATTTCACCGCATTTGCAACCAGGTTGATCAGGATCTGACGCAGCCGAAGGCGATCAGCCTGGACCAGGAAATCATCGCCAGTTACAGTCAATTTCAGTGCCTTCCTGCTGGCGAGTCCGGCGAACTGTTCGCTGATTTCGTTCAAGACTTCCCCGACCGGTATCTCTTCGTAATCCAGCTTGATTTCGCCACTTTCAATTTTGGACAGGTCCAGGATCTCGCCCATCAGGTCCAGCAGATGTTTGGCCGACGCTTCCGCACGCGTGGCTATAGTCGCGGAGTTCTCAAGCGACTGGTCAAAGAGCATTTTGACTGCGTCTTGATCGCCAATCTGTTCAGTCAGTTGCTCTCGCAATGCGATATTGGCCTGAACCTTCTCGGGTCTGGCAAGGAAAGCCAGATAACCCAGGACAATCGTCAGCGGTGTCCTCAGTTCATGACTGATCAGGTTCAAGAACTCGGATTTGGCCTCACTTGCGGCTTCCGCATCAAGCTTTGCGTTCTTCAACTCGGTGATGTCAGTGCTTAGTTCGACCAGCCCGCCATCTGCCGTCTGCTGCCTGGAAATTTTCAGCCATGTGTCATTGCCCAACCGACGTTCGACCACGCCGTCCGAGGCGTTATATTGCGCCATCTGCTCGGCAATCCATCTGGCCTTGCGATCGCCACCAACGGGATTTCTGTCCTGTGCCGCAGGCCTCCGGACAATACCGGGAAACCTCTGCCCCGGAACCAGAAACTCGGCAATACCCGCGTGTATTTCCTTGTAGCGGTGATTGCACAGCACCAACCGTTCATCGGCGTCAAAGAGGACGAAGCCGTCATCGATCGATTCGATCGCCAGAAGAAGCCGCTGCCTTGCTCTTTCCCGTTCAAAAAACATTCGAATGAACGATAGGGAAATGCTCAGGAATATGAGGGAAATGGATATGACAAGGATCCGGATCAGCGACAGGTTTGGCGCCACGGTCAGCCAACCACCGGTCGGGGCCAATGCCAGTTCCCATTCCAGGCCCTGCAGGCTGATGGGAAGGGTAACGGCCCCGGCTCTGAACAGATCTGGGTCACCAAAAAACACTTCTCCCAGGTCACTCGACGACACCACACGCCGGATCGACAATTGCCACAAGTCTTCAGAATCCATCACGCCGCTGGCCGCCAGAAAGGCCTGGAGTTCAACGGCGATGGCAGTCACGCCCCAAAACCGGGAATCCCCGGTGGTGGCGAGATCAATATCAACCGGCGTGCGCACAATGATGCCGTCACCGCCCTGCACCAACGGTCGCGGACCTGAAAACACCGGCAGATGATACCGACGAGCCCGCTGAATGGCCGCCAGGGTGACAATATCGTCGCGGTAGTCCAGCCCAATCACGTCCCGGTTGGGCTCGAGCGGATACACATACCGCACGACCAGGTCGGGTGCCGCCGCGATATTCAGAACCTCAGGGTATCCAACGCCGACATTCTGCGCCATCGTTAAAAATTCGGCTTGCGACATATCGGGACGGTCGGCCAGGATGGCCGCAATGCTTTCAGAGAGAACTCCGTAGCTGTCCAATGTGTTCTCGACTTGAGATCTGACATGTTCGGCATATTCGATGGCATCCAGCCGCTGTTCTGCCAGCCCGTTGCGATAATCGGTGCGGATGAGGGTCACGAATGCAGCGACCGCGATTGACCCGACGAAGACGACAACCAAAAGATTCTGCCCGGATTCTGCCCGACAGAAGCGGAGGAGCCCGCTGAATAGTTTGTTAATGAACACTGGCTTGCCCCGCCCTTTTTTTGTTCATGCCGTTCCGCCCAATTGACTTATGGATACTGGAACACATCTGTTTTCGACCAGTCATTTTACCTGTTGGCCTCTCGAACTCATACTTCAACCAATGGAATAATTCGGCTGCACACGCTCCATTTCATCAAGCATATCCTCATACACAGGCGCAGCGACCTGCCAGAACTCATTCAGATTTGGGTGCTTGCCTGCGGTAGAGAACTGATCCTCTGCCAATGCCGCAAGGCCTCCCAGTTGCGCGAACCCCAAAGTAGGTGCCACGCCGCGAATCTTATGTGCCATCATGGCAACCGCTTGAGCGGCCTCAATGCCGTTGGGGCCGTTCAAAATGTGGGATTTCAGATGTTCGAGATCGCAGATGCGTTGATCCAGATCGAACAGGAAACGTTCACGGACCTCAGCCAGAGCCTTATCGAACGTTTCAGATTGCCCACTCATCATGTTGCAGCCCCCGCCTTCATTTCTGGAAGATAGAGCTGGCAACAGATTGCGCCTGCACTGACTTGTGCCGGGCCGACAACAGCGCGGCGTCGATCGGCGCAGTCGACGATGCAAATGTCAAAAGGGCATTGCCGCACGGTTCTCCGACGCAGATATCAACCGACTGACCCGAGCCGGCCAGATGGAACTCCCTGAAGGGTTCGATGAAATCCTTCAGGCGGTCCTGAAACTCGTCAGGGTCTATCGGGGATTTCTTGTCGATCAGCGCAACAAATTCTCCGTTGCCCGCGTAAGACAGCAAGAACCGCCGCGTCTTCAATCCGTCTCGGATCGCAATACCGACATCCTGAACCATGTCGAGATAGTCTCTTGGGTGTGAATTGGCGAAGAACCGGGCAGCGCCCATGATGTGAAACCCGACGGCCAGCCACGCATTGGAACGGAGACTGCCGAGAGTCAGCAGGTAATTCTGCATAGCCAGAAAACCCATGAGATCTTCGACCTCAGGCAGCGCGATCGGATCCGAAAAACTGAGCCCGACCTGATCGACAGAACTTGTCTGAACCTGCCAGGTCAGAGCCTCGATCTGCTTCTTCTCGGTGATCGAGTTAAAGGCGGAACGCATCCGCGCGTTCAGTTCCACATCATTGATCGGTTTGGTAATGTAATCCGAGGCCCCCGCGCCGAATGCCTGGTCGATATATATCCGCTCGGACAGGGATGTCAGCATAAGGATCGGCGTGGACGCATATTTGGGCATGCTGCGGATTTTTTTACAAAGTTCAATGCCGTTCATGCCGGGCATTTGAATGTCCAACAGGATGCAGTCGAACTGCTGGTCCGGGTCACGCAAAAGCCCAAGTGCTTCGGCACCAGACTGGGCACGGATGTTTTGCTGATATCCTTGACACGTAAACAGCGTGTGCAAAATGTCGAGGAAGATCACCTCATCATCGACCGCAAGGATACGCATGTTCTTTTGTGTTTGCATGATCGGACTTCCGCAATTCGTGTCACTGGTCATCAAGTTGCTATTAACTATATTGAAGATCATGGCCAAACTTTGACCAAAAGGTTAACGTGGGCACATATTTCTTACCAGTTGCCAAATCACGTTTCCTTTCCGCCTTCCGGTGATCAAACCGTCGGTTTCATAACGTCCGGCCAAATACGTGTCGGGTCGGCATTCCTGAATGGAACCGCATGGCATCACTGCGTCCTGAATGCCCCTCAGCAGCGATCTCGCCATGAAATGCACGGATCGCCCAGAGCCGGTGATCACCGGGATGGAACATGTAAGAAGAGACGTTTGGAATGGGCGCATTGGCCATCTGATCAGGTCCAGGTGCCCGCGTCGAAAGGGCATCCACCCAACCGCCTCTCGATATAGGGACCTGATTTCGGGCAAACTCATTCGATCAGCGCCCGTATTAACCATTCTTAATCAATTCGGATCGGACCATCTCAATTTTTTCTTAATGTTAACGCATTGTTTGCCAGAAAAAGATGAAAACCGGAACTAGCAGTAGAAAGATGCATGTTGGAATTGGGCCGGGCAGGTCCGGTGCCACGCCTCCAACCGCTGCTCAGACGTCAGTTGAACGTTTCCACACGAGGAGAGAGAGCCTTGAAGATTTTAGCGGTAGATGATGACCAGCATTTCCTGGATCTGTTGGTCGCAGTGTTGGGCGACGCGGGATATCGCGATGTCGTGTGTGCCGGATCAGCGGAGGAAGCATTGAGTGTCGTGAACCAAAAGGATGCGGATTTCGACTGTTTCCTTCTGGACGTGGAGATGCCCGATATCAACGGCGTCGAGCTGTGCGAGGACCTGCGCTCAACCATACGATTCCGCGCTACTCCCATTATCATGGTTACGGCGTTGCACCAGAAATCCCTGATCCAACAGTGCTTTGATGCCGGCGCGACCGATTTCCTGAACAAGCCGCTGGATGGTCTCGAACTCGGGGCCCGGATCCGGATGGCGAGAATGCTGAACGATAGCCTGAACTCCGGACAACAACTGACGATGAGCGAGTTCAGCGTCAGTTGCCTGTCCGAAGATCTTGCTCCGGAAACCGAACAACTGCCATCGATGGAAAAGGTTCGGGGCCTGACAAACTCGCATGTCATCGAGAACCACATGCTGCGAAACCGCAGCGGCTATTACATCCTGCATGTTCTGGGCTTCAAGGTTCAGGGGTTTGATGCTCTCGCGGAAACCCTGTCGCCAAAGGATTGCAGTGACGTCCTCGGCGACGCGGCCCAGGAAATCTCGAGATCACTCAAGAACTATGAATTCTCCTTCGCATATCTGGGTGGTGGCCGGTTCATCGGCCTCGTTCAAGGCAGGCGGTTCTGGACGACAGTCAATGTGATTGACGAGATCCTGCAGGCTTTGCGAATTCCACGGGCAAACGCGTTGAGCCTGCATGGCGTCTCGGTTGGAGTGGCATCCCTGTCCGATCGGAGATTCTGGACAGCCTCTCAGACCGCCGACGAAATCCGGGCCTATCGAACCTCATTGACGCAATTCGATGAGACCACTGGCCGGTCGCATCAAGTCGAAGAAGAGACCCAACCGCACGGTTTTGAAATGTCCGAAACCTGATCCCTCAGCTGCGCTTCGACATTCACGGAATACCTGAATATCCGTTCAGTCCGCCAGAAAAGACTGAGGTGCCAGACCTTTACCGTCCGTGGGTGCCCTCGGGTGCAAGCGCAATATCGGGCTACCGCATTTCTCTGCGCCGCTATGGCACCCGACCCCGGGCTGGCATGGCGTGCGCCCCTTAGCCGAAGTCAGGCGCAGGCAGGATCTGCGTGGTGCAGGTGCCAAACCCGATCCGGTACTCGCCGTTGCACTGGCCGGTCAGGGTAACGGTGTCGCCATCCTCAAGGAATGTCCGCGTGCCGCCATCAACCTGAAGCGGGTCACGCCCGTTCCATGTCAGTTCCAGCAGCGACCCGAAACTGTCCGCGGTGGTTCCGGAGATGGTGCCGGACCCCAGCAGGTCACCGGTCTCCATCGCGCAGCCCGATGACGCGTGATGGACCAGTTGCAGGGTCGAGGAATAATACATGTTCCTGTAATTCGTCCGGCTGATGACGGTCGGCGCACGCCCCTCAGGGGCCAGCGATATGCTCATGTCGATATCGAAATTATTGGGGCTGTCCTCGGTCAGGTAGGGCAGCAGCGGTTTGACCCGCTCAGGTGCGGCGGTGCGAAACGGCTCCAGCGCCTCGCGCATCACCACCCAGGCGCTGATCGAGCTGCCGAAAGCCTTGGATTGAAACGGTCCCAGCGGCTGATATTCCCAAACCTGAATATCGCGGGCCGACCAATCGTTCAGCAGCACATAGCCAAAGATGTTGTCATAGGCATCCGCAGCGCTGACCGGCGTTCCCATCGGGTTCGGCGTGCCAATGATGGCCCCAAGTTCCAATTCGATATCCAGTTTTGCACAAGGGCCGAACCGGGGGCTGTCATCCTGCGGGCCCTTCAACTGGCCATTGGGCCGGTGAATCGGCGTGCCCGAGACCACCACAGTCGAGGCGCGCCCGTTATAGCCGATGGGAATATGCAGCCAGTTCGGCATCAGCGCATTGTCAGGGTCACGGAACATGGTGCCGACATTGGTGGCATGTTCCTTCGAGGCATAGAAATCGGTGAAACTGCGCACGAAAATGGGCAGGTGCAGCCTGGCATCGGCCTGCGCGACCAGCGGCAGGGACGTATCACCGCCCTCGGCATCCAGAAGGTCCGCGATGGCGGCGCGGGTGTCGGACCAAACGGGTTGCGGCAGCGCCATGAAGGGGTTGAGGATGCCATCGGCAAATACCGGCGCGGCGGCGGGCGTCAGGGTGCCAGCGGCCTCCAGCGCGGTCAGGTCAAGGATCCGGTCGCCGATGGCGACACCCACCCGCTTGTGCCCGCCATCTTGCGAAAAGACGCCCATCGGCAGGTTCTGAATGGGAAAATCCGTCTGGCCGGTATTGGCGCTTTCGACCCAGCTTTTGCGGGCGGGGTCATGGGTCTTGTTGCGTCCGGACATCGGTTCGCCTTTCATCTTGTTCATGAATGCGCCAGTCAGGGACCGCCGCAGGTTTCTCAGAAGTTACTCGCCGTTCCAGACCTTGCGGGTCTTGTCGAAATGGTTGCGCAGGGGCTTCCACACATCGGGGTATTTCACCTGCAACGTGTCCAGTTCCGCCGCGTATCTGGTCAATTGCTGCGGAAACCGGGTTTCGAACATGAAGGCAATGGTGTTGTCCAGCTTCTCGGGCTCCAGCTTTTTCAGCGAGGCCCCGTAGAACGCATCGGCATCGGGCCCGTGCGGCAGCATCATGTTATGCAGGCTCATGCCGCCCGGAACAAAGCCTTGCGGCTTGGCGTCATAAACGCCTTCGATCAGCCCCATGAATTCGGACATGATGTTCATGTGATACCAGGGCGGGCGAAAGCTGTCTTCGGCCACCAGCCAGCGCGGCGGAAAGATCACAAAATCGATATTGGCGGTTCCCGGCTCGGCGCTTGGTGCGGTCAGCACGGTAAAGATCGAAGGGTCGGCATGATCGTTGCGGATCGGCCCGACCGGCGAGTAATGCCGCAGATTGTATTTATAGGGCGCGTAATTGCCATGCCAGGCCACCACATCCAGCGGCGAATGGTCGATCTCGCAGGCGTGGAACTGGCCGCACCATTTGACGGTGACACGGTGGGCGGTGCCGTCCTTTTGTTCATAGGCCGCAACCGGGGTCAGAAAATCGCGCGGATTGGCCATGCAATTGGCCCCGATCGGGCCGCGCTCCGGCACCGTGAAGGCCCCGCCGTAGTTTTCGCAGATATAGCCGCGCGCCTGGGCGTCACCGTTCAGCAGCACCTTGTATTTCAGGCCGCGCGGGATGACGATGATTTCACCGGGGCCCGCGTCGATCACGCCCATCTCGGTGAAGAACCGCAAATGCCCGACCTCGGGCACGATCAGCATTTCACCATCGGCGTTGTAGAACACTTCCCTGTCCATGCTATCCGTCACGGCATAGGTGTGGATCGCATAGCCCACCTGCGTCAGCACATCGCCGCCGGTGGCAATGGTGCGGATGCCGGTCAGAAACGTGCCGGCATCATCCGGAATGGGGGCCGGATCCCAGCGCATCGGTGCCAGCGGCAGCCCGCTTTCATCAACCGTGGGGGCCGATCGGAAATATGGCAGGTCGATACGGGCCATATCGCTGATATGCTGCACCGTGGGCCGCATCCGATACAGCCAGGTGCGTTCATTGCTGGCGCGTGGCGCGGTAAAGGGCGTGCCCGAAAGCTGTTCGGCATAGAGCCCATAGGGGCAGCGCTGCGGGCTGTTCTGCCCGATCGGCAGCGCGCCTTCCTCGGCCTCGGTTTCAAAATCATTGCCGAAACCGGGCATATAGCCTTCGTTGTATTTCGCCCGGGATGTCGCCCGGACGAAGTCTTCTGTTTGTTTGGTCATGTCATGTTTCCCAATCGTCCCAGACCCCGCAAAAGCGGGTCGCGCGCCTCAGACCTTACCCAATTCTTTCTTATGCAGCCAATCGGCGTGTTTCGGGGCCTTCTTGGTCCGGCTCCATTCCTCCAGCATATCCCATTTCACCGCATCCATACGCTTGAGCATGTCCTCTTCCTCGGGGTCGGGGCAGGCCAGTTCGACCCGGTGGCCATTGGGATCGAAGAAATAGATCGAGTGGAAGAGGGAATGATCCGTGACACCCAGAACCTCGACACCCTTGGCCTCCAGATGGTCCTTGAACTGCATCAGCGTGTCACGATCCTTGACCTTGAAGGCAATGTGCTGAACCCAGATCGGCGTGTTCGGATCGCGGCTCATCTCGGGCTTGGTCGGCAGTTCGAAAAACGCCAGCACATTGCCGTTGCCGGCATCCATGAAGATATGCATGTAGGGATCTGGTTCATGGGTCGAGGGCACGTGATCTTCGGCAATTGCCAACACGAAATCCATGTTGAGCATCTCGTTATACCAGGTCACCGTCTGCTTGGCGTCCTTGCAGCGATAGGCAACGTGGTGGATTTGTTCGATCTTCATGGGATCACTCCTTTCCTGCGGCAACAGCAAGCGCTTCTTTCAGCACATCACGGTCGCCAATATGATTGGCCAGCGTCAGGATCAGCCGGGCGTTGAGCGCGGCGCTGTCCTGGTCGTCCAGACCCTCGTGAACCGCCAGAAGTTCGGCATAGAACCCATCCGGGTCGGCAATATTGGGTTTGGTGTTCAGATGCGCCATGGCTCAATCCTTTCCGCAAGCCTTGCGCAGGGCGGCGCGCAGGGCGGTTTCATCAAAGCTGTCCCACCGCGCCGCGACATGTTGATCGGGGCGGATCAGGTAAACCGCCGATCTGGCATCGCCCAGATACCGGGCCGCCAGCCCGCCACTGGGGTCATCCCTGGCCGAGACCGCCAGCCGCGTGGCCTGCACGCCATCCTCCTCAACCATTTCGGGGGCATCCGCGTCGATGGTCAGGATGGTGAAGCGATTGCCAAGCTGCGACAGCAGGAAACCGTCCCCCAGCGGCGCATCGGGGCAGACGCTGCCGACACGGGCACCGTCCGGGCCACCGGTCAGGGCATCGGGGCCATTCAGGCTGAGCCCGTCATAGGTGCAGGGCACGCTGAGCCTGCCGGAATTGACCAGCGGGCGGGCAAATTCATGCTTCCCGGACAGCTCCAGCACGGCATTGCGGAAGGTCTTGCTGATGGCGGATTTGGGCGTGATGAAATCGGTGGCGCGGGTCGAATTCAGGATGTTTTCATCGGCCCCGAAACCGCGTTCCTCGGAATAGCTGTCCAACAGGCTGTCGGGGGCCAGGCCCGCCATCACCAGCCCCAGTTTCCAGCCCAGATTATCGACATCCTGCATGCCGGAATTGGCACCGCGCGCGCCAAAGGGCGACACCTGATGCGCCGCGTCGCCGGCAAAGATCACCCGGCCATGGCGAAACTCGGTCATCCGGCGGCATTGGAAGGTATAGATCGAGGACCAGACCATCTCATATTCCACATCCTCCCCCAACATGGCGACCAGACGGGCGTCGATATTTTCCTGCTGCAATTCCTTCTCGCGGTCGATTTCCCAGCCAAGCTGAAAGTCGATCCGCCAGACCCCATCGGGCTGCTTGTGCAACAGCGCCGAGGCGCCGGATTTGAAATGCGGTTCAAACCAGAACCAGCGTTCGGTCGGGAAATCGGCCTTCATCCGGATATCGGCAATCAGGAAATTATCCTCGAAAACGCGGCCCTCAAAACCCTGGCCCAACATGGTGCGCAGCGGTGAACTGGCCCCGTCGCAGCCGATCAGCCATTCGGCCTCGACCTTGTAGGGGCCATCGGGCGTCATCACATCGATCACGACATGATCGGCATGGGGTTGCACGGCATCGACCCGGTTGCGGCCCCGGATCTCGATCGGGGCACCGGCCTTTTGCGCGGCCCAGACCCGGTCGATGATGAAGCGTTCGAACAGCGGCTGTTGCAGGTTGATGAAGGCGGGGAATTTATGGCCCTCTTCGGGCAGCAGGTTGAACTCGAATACCTGCCGGTCATCATGGAACACCTTGCCCACATTCCAGACCACGCCCTTGTCCAGCATCGGCTCGCCACAACCATAGCGGTCGGCAACCTCCAGGCAGCGTTTGGAGAAACAGATCGCGCGCGACCCCATGCCGATGCCCTCATGGTCATCGAGCACCAGAACCGGGATGCCCTGCAGCCCCAGATCCAGCGCCATGGCCATGCCGATCGGCCCGCCGCCCATCACGACAACCGGGTGGCGCACGGGCTGGTCCTTGTCCTGATCGGGCACCCGCGCATAGGGGTAGAGCTTGAAGGCCAGGGAATATCGGTCATCGAGCATTGCAGTTTCCTCCCTTTGGTTCAGCGGTTTACCCTTGCAGGGCGGCCCACATTTCCTTGTCACGCGCCGCCGTCCAGATACGCGGCGTCTCGATGCCCAAAGCCTCGTCATAGGCGCGCGCTACGTTGAAAGGCAGGCAATGTTCGTAGATCGCGTAATCCTTGAATTTCGGGTCGCATTCGGCGCGCACCGCGTCCCAGGCCTCTTTCAACGTGCCGCCGCCCTGCGCCACCCGCGCCGCCGGGCGGTAGGTGGAGGCCACGAAATCGCCGGTCGCATCCAGCGCCGCATTGACCATGTCGCGCCCGATCAGCGCGTCGCCACGGCCGGGCGCGATGGCATCCAGATCGTAGGCGCGAATATTGTTCAGGGTCTGGTGCCAGTCACCGAAATGCCCGTCGCCGCAATAGCAGGCCGAATGGTATTCAACGATATCGCCGGTAAACATCACGTTCTGATCCGGCACGTGAATGACCGCATCGCCCGCCGTATGGGCGCGGCCGACCTGCATGATATCGACCCGGCGTTTGCCCAGATAGACCGACATCCGGCCGGTGAATGTCGTGGTCGGCCAGGTCAGGCCGGGGATTTCCTCATGGCCCTCGAAAAGCCGCGGGAACCGGTCAAACTCGCTGTCCCAATCCTCCTGACCACGTTCCACCACCATCGACCTTGCCTTGTCGGACATGATGATCGTATCGGCCCCGAATGCCGAGGCCCCCAATACCCGAACCGCGTGATAATGCGTCAGCACGACATGGCTGATCGGCTTGTCGGTTACCTCGCGCAGTTTTTCAATCACCATGCGCGCCAGGCGCGGCGTGGCCTGCGCCTCGACGATCATCACGCTGTCATCACCGATGATCACGCCCGAATTGGGATCGCCCTCGGCGGTAAAGGCATAAAGCCCCTCGCCCACTTCGGTGAAGCTGATGGTCTTTTCTGCCATATCGCCCTGGGATGCGAAGCCTTTTGCCATGTCTGTCTTTCCTTGTTTGTGCAACGAATTACCGAATCTACTTGCGATGTTACACGTTTTGGTTGCATATGTGACTATTGATTTTGTAACTAACAAGGGTTCCATGGGACTTACGCTCGAAAAATTCCTGCCCTACAGGATGTCGCGCCTGTCGGAAGCGTTGAGCGCCGAGATCCGCCCGGTCTACAAGGACAGGTTCGGCCTGAACCGGCCGGAATGGCGGGTTCTGGTGGCGCTGGCCGATCTGGGCCCGACCACGGCCACCGCGATTGGCAATCACTCGGCGCAGCACAAGACCAAGGTCAGCCGGGCGGTGCGGTCGCTGGAATTGCGGCGCTGGATCCGGCGCGAAACGGTGGTCACCGATCGGCGCTCCGAGATCATCAGCATGACCGGCATGGGCCAGCGCGCCTATTGTGATCTGGTGGGGCCAATGCGCGCCCAGGAAGCCCGCATTCTAGATCGGATCGCGCCAGAAGACCGCGCCGCGCTGGATCGCGCCCTGTTGGCGCTCGAGGCTGCAATCGGCGTCGCCACCGACTGAAGCCTTGCCCAAAGCTCTGGCACCCGCCACCATCAGGCAAATCGGCGCAGGAGCATATCATGGCTGAACAATCATGGATGACCGAGGACACAAGGGCTTATTCCGATACCGTGCGGCGGTTTCTGAGCGCGGAATTTCAGCCCAACCGCGACCAGTGGAAAGCCGATGGCTGCATCCCCAGGGCGTTCTGGAAAAAGGCTGGCGATCTGGGCATTCTGGGCGCGACCATTCCGCAGGCCCATGGCGGGCTTGGCCTGTCATACCCGTTCGACGTGGTCACCATTCTGGAACAGGCCCGGATCGGCGATAGTGGCTGGGGCTTTTCCGTCCACAACATCGCCACCCATTACATTGCGGAATATGGCACCGAACAGCAGCGCGCGCGATGGCTGCCGCAATTGGCCAGCGGCGATATGGTGGCAGCGATTGCGATGACGGAACCGGGCACCGGGTCGGATCTGCAGGCCATCAAAACCGCCGCCATTGCGGATGGCAATGAATACCGCATCACCGGGTCCAAAACCTTCATCACCAATGGTGCCAGCGCGGATCTGATCATTCTTGTGGTCAAGACCGATCCGGGATCGCGCTCAAAAGGTGTGTCCTTGATGGTTGTGGAAACCAAGGGGCTGGAAGGGTTCAGCACCGGCCGCAAGCTCGACAAGATGGGGATGCGCCGCAATGACACCGCCGAGCTCAATTTTGAAAACGCCCGCATTCCGCGCACGCATCTGTTGGGCGATACTGAGGGGCAGGGTTTCTATCAACTGATGCAGCAATTGCCCTGGGAACGTCTGATCCTGGGCTATGGCGCGCTTGGCGCATCCGAATGTGCGCTCAAGGTGACGCTGGATTATGTGCGCGAACGCAAGGCCTTCGGCCAGCGGATCATGGATTTCCAGAACACCCGGTTCAAACTGGCCGAAGCCGCCACCAAGATCGAGATCATGGCCGCCTTTCTCGATCGATGCCTGATGGAACTGGAAGCCGGAACCCTGACCGCCGAAAGGGCCGCGATGGCAAAATGGTGGGGCAGTCAGGCGCAATGCGAGATCGTCGATGAATGCCTGCAACTGCATGGAGGATATGGCTATATGAACGAATATCTTATAGCAGAACTTTACGCCGATGCGCGGGTGCAGAAAATCTATGGCGGCACCAATGAAATCATGAAGGAACTGATCGCGCGCGGGCTGGACCGGGACTGACGGGCGCAGCGCGATCTTTATGGGCACCGCCATGCGCCATGGCCCAACTTACAAAACCCGCCCTACCCCAACCTCCGGCTCAACCGCTCCAGCATCCCCAGACATGCATCCAACTGGCTGATCTCAAGATATTCATCCGGCTTATGGGCCTGATCAATCGAGCCCGGCCCGCACAGCACGACCGACATTCCCAGCCCCTGAAACAGCCCCGCCTCGGTTCCGAACGGCACCAGCCCCGCGCCATTTGCCCCGGTCAGTTCCATCGCCAGATCGCGCGCTTCGTTCTTTGTGGCGGGTTCCAGCCCTTCAACCTCGGCGATGGTCTCGGCTTCAATCCCGGCACCCGGATGCACCGCCTGCATCGCGGGTATCAGCGTGTGGGTGCAATAATTCGCCAGATCCTCCTTCACGAAATCCGCATCCGATTTCTGCACCGGGCGCATCTCCCAATCGACGCGGGCGCGACCGGCAATGACGTTATGCGCCACACCGCCCTGCACCGCGCCGGTATTGATCGTGCTCCAGGGCGGCTCGAACCGGCTGGCTGCGGGGGCGCGGGCCTGCAACTGGTCTTTCAACTCCAGCAAACGGCCGACATAGCGCGCCGCGTATTCCACCGCATTGACCCCCAGATCGGGCGATGACCCATGCCCCTCCATGCCGGTGAAATGCGTCGAATATTCATAACAGCCCTTATGCCCCTCGATCACCCGCATGCGTGTCGGCTCCCCCACGATGGCCAGCTTCGGCAGCACCGCCCGGCCACGCAATTGTTCCACCAGCGCCTGCGCCCCCAAACAGCCGGTTTCCTCATCATGGCTGAAGGAAAAATAGATCGGCCGGGCCTGCGCGCGTTCTGCAAAGAGAGGGGCCATGGCGACGGCGGCGGCGATGAACCCCTTCATGTCACAGGTGCCGCGGCCATAGAGCCTGCCCTCCGCCTCATGCATGTCAAAAGGGTCGCTGGCCCAGGTCTGATCGGCGACCGGCACCACATCGCTATGGCCCGACAAAAGGATGCCGCCCGCCACATCCGGGCCGATCCGGGCCCACAGATTGGCCTTGGTGCCGCTGTCGTCATGCAGGATCTCGACTGCGGCCCCCGCCCCCTCCAGCCGGGCCGCCAGATGGGCGATGATGGCAAGGTTGCTGTCGGTCGAAACCGTGGGAAATCCGATCAACTCGGCCAGCAAGGCGGTGGTTTCCGGCAAACCGGTCATGGTTTCACGAACAGTTTGCGCTCGACATCCGACAGCACCTCAGGCCCGCCGCTATCGGTGATCACGATGGTTTCGGTGGTCTCCAGCCCCCAGCTCTCCATCCACAGCGCGGGCATGAAATGAAACACCATTCCCGGTTCCAGCACAGTCGTATCCTCGGGCCGGATCGAAGCCGTGCGTTCGCCCCAGTCGGGCGGGTAGGACAGGCCGATGGCATAGCCCATGCGCCCCTCGCGGTGGATACCGGCACGGGCCAGAACCGCCATGAAGGCATTGGCGATATCGCAGGTCCGGTTGCCGGCGCGCGCCGCCTCCAGCCCGGCCTCGATGCCTTCGATCTGGGCGGCTTCGGCGTTCCGCACCTCCGGCCCTGGCCGGCCCAGAAACACGGTCCGGCAGAGCGGCGCATGGTAGCGGCGATAGACGCCGGACAACTCAAAAAACGTGGCTTCGCCTGCCCGCATCTGATCACCGTTCCAGGTCAGATGCGCGGCGGTGGCATCCAGGCCCGAAGGCACCAGCGGCACAATGGCCGGGTAATCACCCCAGATATCATCAACGCCGGTTATCGCGGCATGGTAGATC
This sequence comes from Alterinioella sp., assembly GCF_058343375.1. Classification (NCBI taxonomy): domain Bacteria; kingdom Pseudomonadati; phylum Pseudomonadota; class Alphaproteobacteria; order Rhodobacterales; family Paracoccaceae; genus Alterinioella; species Alterinioella sp. The sequence goes on along the minus strand of NZ_JBTUJH010000089.1, from coordinate 1,811 downwards.
GCCGCCACCAGATCATTCTTGCGCAGACCCGGCTCCGCCTTGTCGATCGCGACCCGGGTGATATGCGAAGAAATCCGCGCCGCCTTCCTGATAAAGCCAAGCTCGGCCTCCGATTTCACCAGCCGCTGCCAATTGACCAGCGCTGTCGCATCCTCGATCCGTGCATCGGGCAGCTCGGCCAGCAGAACTTCATGCGCCTTGGCCGAGTAATAATAATTCTCCATCTCGACCCCGATGCGGGCCCGTTCCAGCCCCAACGCGCGCATATGCGCCGCCAGATCCTGCATCGGGTGGCGCTCGGTCGATTGCACATAGTGATCGCCGTAACCGACAATCTGGTCGGCCTCCATCCAGCAGGTCCGCCCGGCACCGACAGCATCCATTTGGCGCCCCCACCAGACCGGCGCGCCTTCCTGCTTCAGGATCACGCCCTGATGGACATAGAAGGACCAGCCGTCATAGCCCGTCAGCCAGGCCTGGTTCGACGGATCGGTGACAAAGATCGCCTCCAGCCCGGCGCGTGCCATCGCGGCGCGGGTCAGGGCAATGCGGCGGTCATATTCGGCGGTCGAAAACGCGGTGGCACCGGCGGGCATGGCTTGATCCTTTTGCAAAACACTCGCCGCCACGCTCAGCCATATCACGCGGCCGGGCAAGAGCCTTTTGGGACAGACCCTTGCCTGATTGCGACCAATGAGCCAAAGAATGCACTACCCCCCAATGGCCCATGCCCATGTCCCTGCTGATCCTTTTCAACAAACCCCATGACGTGCTGTCGCAATTCACCGACAAGGGCAGCGCCGGCACGCCCCGGCGCACATTGTCGGATTTCATCGACCTGCCCGGCATCTATCCGGCCGGACGGCTGGACCGCGACAGCGAGGGGTTGATGATCCTCACCGATAACGGCCCATTGCAGGCCCGCATCACCAGCCCGCGGGCAAAAATGCCCAAGACCTATCTGGTGCAGGTCGAAGGCAGGCCCGATGCGGCCCAGCTTGCCGCGCTGGAAAATGGCGTCACGTTGAAAGATGGCCCGACCCGCCCGGCCAGGGCGCGCCTGATCGAGCCGCCCGATCTCTGGCCGCGCACGCCTCCGGTGCGGTTTCGAAAAACCGTCCCCGATGCCTGGATCGAGATCACCCTTACCGAAGGCCGCAACCGTCAGGTGCGGCGGATGACGGCGGCGGTCGGCCTGCCGACGTTGCGCCTGGTGCGCTGGCAGATCGGACCCTGGCGGCTGGACGGGCTGGCCCCCGGGCAATGGGCACATGGTGCAGCATGACCGGTGATTTACACCCCGCCCGGCGCGGCATGACAAGACACCGCCTGCACAAACTGTCCTGGCTGATCCTGGGCTGGTCTTGTGTCGTGCTCGGCTTCATCGGTGTGGTGCTGCCGGTGCTGCCGACGACGCCCTTCCTCATTCTCGCCGCCTTCGCTTTCGGCAAAAGCTCCCCGCGATTGAAACAATGGCTGCTGGATCATCCGATCTTCGGCGGCCCGATCCGCGATTGGGAAACCAACGGTGCGATCCGGCCGCGTCACAAGATCCTGGCCTGCACGGCGATGGCCCTGATCTTCATGGTCAGCCTTCTGTCAGGCTTCGGCCCGGTGATCCTGCTGGTCCAGGCGCTCGCAATGGGCGGCGCGGCGACCTTTATCCTGACCCGTCCAAACGGCGACTGAGCCATATTTCATCTTGGCTGAAATACCTCGGGGGTGTGGGGGCAGGGCCCCCACCCGGGGGGGGGGGGGCGGCGCAACCCCCCCCCACACAAAAAAAAAAAACCGCCCAAGGGGGCGCCCCC
>NZ_JBTUJH010000088.1:0-57384 GCF_058343375.1 Alterinioella sp. | reverse complement strand
CAGGTTGGGCATGGTGCCGACGATCAGATCGGCGCGCCGATAGCCGAGCCGTTCGACCCAGGCCAGAAACCGAATGGCGGGGCGGCGCGGGTTGACGCCTCCCGCCACAATCAGCGCAAGCGGCCAGATGTCGCGAATTTCGAATGCGAGCTTGCAACGATAACGCCGGCGCAGGCGCAGACCGTTAAAGATGGTCAGGGGGGAAAGACTGGAAACGATCACGACGTCAGGCGCTGGCAGATGTGCCTTTGGCATCCGCCACACTTGCCATTCGAAATCAAGCCAGCTGAGGATTCTCCCCAAGGATCGCGTGCCGGAATATTTCCGGGTGCGTAGCCAGTGCACCTCGACACCGTCAATGGTTTCCTGTTTTCTAGCTGTGTTCAGCTTGGGCGGCGTCGCCAGATGGTTCGAATCCGAGGTAATCAGCACAGCATTGTGACCAAGCTTCACGAATTCCCGGATAATCAGAAAGCCGCGCGCACCAACCTTGGCCGCGCCCGGCGGGGTGACGTATTTTGAAATATACCAGATCGTGGCCATTGGGTGTTATTGCTGGTAAAGGCGTGGAATCGCATTGATCGTGTTGATGACATCGGCGAAATCCATGCCGATTGCATCCAGATACCATTTGATGTTCGGATATCGAGGCTGGTTTTCGTCCTTGATCCGCACCATTGCTTCTTCGCGTGATATCTGGCCTTCGCGTATCTGGTTGCTTCGGAAAGTGTCATGTTCCGTGAAGCCGGCAACAGTGTAATATATGTAATTATACAGGGCCGCAGTCCCATCGCCAATACGCCAGGTGGTCGAGGTGTCCGGTGCCTTTTCCCAGTCATACATGGCAAGGGTCTGATCAACCAGGGGCTCTTCCCAGGACCAGTAATCGAAAATGTGAAAATAGTCGGACTTCTTCATGAAGCTTCGGTAATACTCACCCGACAGGGTATCCCAAAGCGAGCCGTTGAAGTAACCGGGGCTTTGCAACATGGCCTTGAACCGGAGCTTCTGATAGCGCAATTGTTTGCGCGCACCGCTGCTATAAACCTTGTCTTCTTCGAAGTCGGGTGGAATGCCGAGAAAGCCAGCCTTGAAATGGGTGACTTCAAGAGGATTTATGCCCCACAAGTTGATCTGAATGCCGGTTTGTTTCTTGACCGTCTCGACATGGCGAAAGAAGTGTTTGTCCCCGGCAGTCAGGATGCTGACCATCCCCAGATGCGGCGATTTCAGCCAGGCCCGAAGGTTCTTGGCGATATTGTCGCGTTTTTTCGCAATATCATCCGCTATGATGATGTTTTCAACCCCCAGTTCGGCGCACATGCGACTGATGTTGCGCCTGCCCAGATCGGTCACCATGCCCCAGTCATAGGTATAGGTGATGCCCGATCCCGGCTTCAAGCGGCAAAACCAATCGCATGCGCCTGAACCGTGGCGGCAACCGACAAGCCAATGCAGCCCTCTACATCGTCGCTATAACCCGAATGCGCAATCATGAGGCCACACGAAGCTACGTCGTCAAACGCACCGCTCAAGGCAAAAGCAAGCGCGCGATCATTCGCTGCCTGAAACGCTATATCGTCCGCGAAATCTATCACCACCTTTGTGTGCCCAACGACGAAAAAGGCGCAGCTTGACAAACATAGGAGCATCACAGGGGGTCTGACACTTGTAGAGCCTGTAGCCTACTTCCGGAATCAAGGACTTCGAGCACCTTATTTATACTTACCATTCAAGGCGTTAGATGATGTTTTCAGCAAAAAAGTGAGGTGGTGCACCCAGCAGGATTCGAACCTGCGACCTCTGCCTTCGGAGGGCAGCGCTCTATCCAGCTGAGCTATGGGTGCATCCGGTGCCAGGAATCGCCTGACGTGCATACGCGGGCCGCAAGGGAATTGAAACAGGAATATGGCAGCCGTTCAACTCCTTGCTTTCCCGATCCTTTTCATCGCATCTCTCATCGCGACTACCCTTGCCAGCAGCCTTTGAAACGCGCCGCGCCCTATCTTGCGCAACCAGGCGGCAAACTCAGGCGCGGATATACAACCCGCGACCGGCCCTCGCAACGGAAAAATCCGGGCACCTTCCGCTGGCTTCTTTGCGCCTGTAAATATCCAATTCCCGCCCGGTTCACTCAAAACCACCCTCAAGGGTCCAGCCATTGTCACCAAACGAGGACGCGCCGCGACAGGCAGGTCGACAGGCGGCACCAGACCGCGCGGATCGGTGCCCGTCAGGGCACCGAGACCGACATCACGAAAACAGATCGTGACAAAGTTCCAGCGCCTCAACCAGCGCGTCGACCTCGGCCACCGTGTTATACATCCCGAAACTGGCCCTAACTGTCGCGGTGACGCCCAGATGCGCCATCAAAGGCTGCGCGCAATGATGGCCGGCGCGCACCGCGATGCCTTTCTTGTCCAACACGGTCGAGATGTCATGCGCATGCGCCGCGCCGTCCAGCGTGAAGGAAAAGATCGCGCCCTTGCCTTGCGATGTTCCCTGCACATTCAGCCAGTTCAGCCCGTCCAGCCGGTCGCGCGCATAATCGCGCAGCACCCGTTCATGGGCCGCCACATTCGTCATGCCGACCGCCATCAGATAATCCAACGCCGCGCCAAGCCCGATCTGCTGCACGATCGCCGGTGTGCCGGCCTCGAATTTCATCGGCGGATCATTATAGGTCACGGCCTCGCGTGTGACCTCGCGGATCATGTCGCCACCGCCCATGAAGGGCTGCATTTCGGCCATCCGGGCGCGTGTGATATGGATCGCACCCGAGCCGGACGGACCATAGAGCTTATGGCCGGTAATGGCATAGAAATCGGCCCCGATATCCTCGACATCCACCGCCATGTGAACCGCCGCCTGCGACCCGTCGACCAGCACCGGCACGCCCTGCTCATGCGCCCCCGCAACCACCGATTTCACATCGACCACAGTGCCAAGCACATTTGACATATGGGTCAGCGCAATCAGCCTGGTGCGCGGCGTGATTGCCGCCAGCACCGCCTGCGGGTCCAGATCGCCATTGGCATCGACATCGACCCAGACCAGCTTAACGCCCTGACGTTCGCGCAGAAAATGCCAGGGCACGATATTGGCGTGATGCTCGGCAATGCTGAGGATAATCTCGTCGCCCGGCCCCATCCGCGGCATGGCCCAGCCATAGGCCACCAGATTGATGCCCTCGGTGGTGCCCGAGGTAAAGACGATCTCGCCCTCATCGCGCGCGCCCAGAAACTGCGCGATAGTGCCGCGCACGGCCTCGTATCTCTCGGTCGCCAGATTGCTCAGATAATGCAACCCGCGATGCACGTTGGAATATTCCTCGCCATATCCGCGCGTCACCGCATCAATCACCACCTGCGGTTTCTGCGCCGAGGCCCCGTTATCGAGATAGACCAGGGGCTTGCCATTGACCTGCCGTGACAGGATTGGAAATTCGGCGCGGATTTTGTCGATATCATACATATGCGGTTTCCCTACCCGATCCGGAGCCCCAGAAGCGCAAAAAGGATGTTGAAGACGAAAGCCAATGCCATAAGGCTCAGGACAATGCCCAGAAACACCCGGCCCATCGAGGTAAACCCGTGCAGCGCCGCGATGAACTGGGCCAGCAGCCAGAAAAACAGCGCCAGAGCCAAAAGCGTGATGACATCACCCGCAGGCGGCAGGATCATCATGACGAAAATCTGCACCACATTCACGCAAAGCAGGATGAATTGCAGCCAGACAATCAGTGCCAATGCGCCCGCAAATGTGCCCGCGCCGCCGAAAACCCGCCCTATATGATATGTGGCCAGCACCAGAATGACGCCGATTGCCGCCTCGATCATGGTGAAACTGATCGCCGCGGTCGGGCCCATCTCGAATTCGGGGGTGGGAAAGAAGGTAAAGACAATCACCTTCAAAATCGCCGACAACACCAGTTGCAGCAGGAAAAACTGCCACAGAACCGGCACCGGCAGGCGCAGGTCAAGGATTGCCCGCGCGCCGCCCTTGGGGTCGGTCACGGTCGCGCGCGCCATGCGCAAAAGAACGCGGATATCCAGCAGGTCGGTCATTGCGCAGCCTCCGTTTCCGCCTCGATCAGGCAGGCGGCCCATATTCCAAAAAAAGCCACGGCGACCACCAGATTGATCGCCAGAAGCCCCGCATCGCTACCCGCGATCTCAACCAGGCCGCGCAGCAAAAACAGCGGTGAGACCGTCAGCACCGTCCAGAACAGCGCAATCCGCGCATCCGCGCCCCGACCCCGCGCGCCCATTGCGCGCGCCAAAAGATGGCTGAGACCCGCCAGCGCGTAAAAGATCAGCGGCCAGATAAAAAGCCAGGCAAAAAACGTGATGGCCAGCCGCGCGTCGCGTGGCGCGGCACCGGCGGCCCCGTCCTCCATCGCCACCAGGGCCGGGATCTGACTGATGAAGATCAGCACGCAGCCCAACAGCAGATAGACCAGCGCGCGCGCCTCGGGCCGGGTATCGGCAGCATTCGACGCAAGCAAGGCCCGCATCACCAGACGCGGATGCCTGTATGTGCGCAGAATTTGGGTTGTGACAGCCACGCCAGCTACCCCCGATGTCGATCAAGCCAGCCTTGCAGCCGGGTCAATATATCCGCGCGCAGGGCTTCATCCTCGATCTCGTCGATGGATTCGGCCAGAAAGGCCAGCACCAGAAGATCGGTGGCCTCGCCTTCCTGCAGGCCACGCGAGCGCAGATAGAACAGCGCCTCCTCGTCAATCGCACCGGTGGTCGAACCATGGCTGCACTGCACGTCATCGGCGTAGATCTCCAGCTCGGGCTTGGCCTGAAAGCTGGCATTCTCGTCCAGCAACAACGCCTGGCTCAACTGGTAGCCATCGGTTTTCTGCGCCCCCGGTTTGACCAGGATCTTGCCCTGAAACACGCCCTCGGCCCCGTTTCTGAGCACTTTCTTGAACACCTGTCGGCTTTCGCAACCTATCGCGTCATGGGTCACGAACACGGTGTCGTCATGATGGTAGCTGCCGGTCGCCCCGTCGCCAAGGGCGGCCGCGGCGATATGGGCCAGCGCGTTGTCGCCCGACAGCTCCACCACCTGTTCATTGCGCGTCAGCACGCCGTTCACCGTCAGGGTAAAGGATTTATACGCCGCGCCTGCGCCAATCCGGGCAAACATATGCGTTGCCGCGCGCCGTTCATGGTCGCGCCCTTGCAGGCGGATATGGTGAAAAGCGGCGTCATCGCCCAACTCGACTTCCATCACTCCCGAAAGCCGCGCAGCAGCGGGGCCATTTTCCAATATGGTCAGGCTCGCGCCCTCCTCGACCTTCACGACATGGTGCAGGATCGCATCGGAAATCTCTGATTTATGAAGGTAAATCAGGCTGATCGGACGGGGCACATGGCCAGTTGCGCGGATCACGACACCCTGTTCCGCATAGGCGGTATTCAACGCCGCATGGGGCCGGGGCACCGGGGTCTGGCCGCGGGTTTCCAGCACACCGTAAAGATCGCGTGCCCAATGGATGTCGCGGGCCATGGCGTCGGACAGGAGCTCGATCTCGACGCCCGCCATCGCCAGATCATCGCTGGCTGCGGCGTCGAACACACCGTCGACAAAGACGATCCGAAGCCGGTCAATATCGGAAAACGGCCGCACCTCATCGGTGACAAAGCATTTCGCGGGCACAGCCGCCGGCAGGTTCAGCGTCGTCGGATCGGTGAATTTCCAATACTCATCGCGCTTGCCCGGCAAGCCCATGCTCCGCAGGCGCGCCAGGGCAGATGCGCGCGCCGCATTGGCCCACCCCGCGCCGTCCGGCAGGGCAAGCCCCGCCACCCGCATATCGATCGGATCCGTTTTCGGTGCCGGATTGGCCATCAAGCCACCTCCGCCAGAATATCGACATAACCGTTCTGCTCGACCTCAAGCGCCAATTCGGGCCCGCCCGTCTTAACAATGCGGCCATCGGCCATGATATGGACGAGATCGGGTTTGATATGGTCCAGAAGCCGTTGATAATGCGTGATAACCAGAAATCCCCGATCGGCATTGCGCAGCGCGTTCACGCCTTCGGCCACCAGTTTCATGGCATCGACATCAAGCCCGGAATCGGTTTCATCCAGGATGCACATCGAAGGCTCCAGCATCGCCATTTGCAGGATCTCGTTGCGCTTTTTCTCACCGCCCGAAAAGCCCACATTGACCGGACGTTTCAGCATATCGGCATCAATTTTCAGATCCCTGGCCTTGGCCCGGATCACCTTGAGAAATTCGGCGGCCGACATCTGCGCTTCGCCGCGCGCCTTGCGCTGTGCGTTCACCGCAGTGCGCAGAAAGGTCATATTGCCCACACCGGGGATCTCGACCGGGTATTGGAAGGCCAGAAAAAGGCCCGCCGCCGCCCGTTCCTCAGGGTCCATCTCCAGCAGGTCATCCCCCTTCAACGTGGCCGATCCCGCTGTCACCTGATAGCCGGCCTTGCCGGAAAGAACATAGCTGAGCGTCGATTTGCCGGAGCCATTCGGCCCCATTATCGCATGCACTTTGCCGGCCTCGACGGTAAGGTCAACACCCTTCAGAATCTCTTTATCCTCTTCTTCAAGAGAGACATGCAGGTTTTTGATTTCAAGCATTTATAGTCCTTTCTGGCCGCATCGGCATGATATCATGTTTCTGATCATCTATCGCAACCCGACAGCGGTGCCACTGGCCGAATCCATCAGCATTTCATTGATCACTTCGCAACCTGGATCGACGCCCGCGACGGCATCCGCCCCAGGACCGCTGGCATGGGCCTGCATGGCATCCAGTGCAGTTTCACGCGCCCCGATTGCGGCAAGGCCGTGAAAATCAGCAAAGGCTGTTGTGGTGGCAATCATGTGTCCTCCTTCGCCCGCTTGCGGTCGTGGCGATGCGGATACCGGACAATATTGGCCGCAGCCAGGCCCGCGCGGCATTTGTCGCAGAACGCACCCATCCTAGCCGCGCCCCTTGCCCAGAGCCGCCCGCGGGGCAATCGAGCCAAAAATTCCGGAGGATACCGCAAGCCCGGCCACGGCCAGGGCGCTGAGCATGGAGACAACCACGTCGACCGCCAACGCAAATACGGCACGAAACGCACCCGTGAGCACGGCGGGAATAAGATAGCTACGAACCATCAAAGGGTGTCCTTTCCTGCGGTGACCCGAAAATTCTTCACCGAAGAATTTTCCGTCCAAAAAGTTTTCATGAAAACTTTTCTACCCCACCGAACCTTCCAGTGAAATCGCCACCAATTGCTGCGCCTCCATGGCAAATTCCATCGGCAGCGCCTGCAAGACCTCCTTGCAGAAGCCATTGACCACCAGCGCCACGGCCTCTTCCTCATCCATACCGCGCTGGCGGCAATAGAACAGCTGGTCGTCATCCACCTTCGAAGTCGTCGCCTCATGCTCGACCCGGGCCGAGTTGTTCTTGACCTCGATATAAGGCACCGTATGCGCGCCGCATTCGCTGCCGATCAGCAGGCTGTCGCATTGCGTATAATTGCGCGCATTCTCGGCTTTGGGATGCATCGAGACCAGCCCGCGATAAATATTCTGCGCCTTGCCCGCCGATATCCCCTTGGACACGATCCGGGATTTGGTATTCTTGCCCAGATGGATCATCTTGGTGCCGGTATCGGCCTGTTGATGGTTGTTGGTGATGGCGATGGAGTAAAACTCCCCCTGGCTGCCATCGCCACGCAAAATGCACGAGGGGTATTTCCAGGTTATGGCCGATCCTGTTTCGACTTGCGTCCACATCACCTTGGACCGGTCACCCCGGCAATCGGCACGTTTGGTGACGAAATTATAGATCCCGCCAACACCGTTTTCATCGCCCGGATACCAGTTTTGAACGGTGGAATACTTGATCTCGGCATCCTCCAGCAGCACCAGTTCCACCACCGCGGCATGCAGCTGATTGGTGTCGCGCATCGGCGCGGTGCAGCCTTCCAGATAGCTCACATAACTGCCCTTGTCGGCAATGATCAGGGTGCGTTCAAATTGGCCTGTATTCTCGGCATTGATGCGGAAATAGGTGCTCAGCTCCATCGGACAGCGCACGCCCGGCGGCACATAGACGAACGACCCGTCCGAGAACACGGCAGAATTCAGCGTGGCATAGAAATTATCGGTAATCGGCACGACTGATCCGAGATATTTCTTCACCAGATCGGGGTGGTTCTGGATCGCCTCTGAAATCGGGCAGAAGATCACGCCGGCCTCGGCCAGTTCCTTCTGAAACGTCGTTCCGACCGACACCGAATCAAACACCGCATCCACGGCTACCCGGCGGGTTTCCGCGGGCACGGCATCGGCCCCTTCGACACCGGCAAGAACCATCTGTTCGCGCAGCGGAATGCCCAGTTTCGCATAGGTCTCCAGCAGTTTCGGGTCGACGTCATCGAGGCTTTTGGGTTTTTCGACCATGCTTTTGGGCTTGGCGTAGTAATACTGATCCTGAAAGTCGATCTTGGGGTAGTTCAGCATCGCCCATTCGGGCTCGGTCATCAGCTTCCAGCGTTTGAAGGCCTGAAGGCGCCAGTCGGTCATCCATTCCGGCTCGCCGTTTTTCTCGGAAATCAACCGGACGATGTTTTCATTCACGCCCTTGGGCGCATAGTCCATCTCGATCTCGGTTGCCCAGCCATGCTTGTATTTGCCGCTCATCGCCTGAACGGTCTCGACGGTCTCGCGATCAACACCGTCACGCACTTCGGTTTCGGCAATTGCCATATCTGGGCTCCCTTATCTTCCCGTTCCGGTCCAAAACCGGCGGGCATGTCCATCATTTCGGGCCGCAGGGCCTCAGGCGACGCGCGCCCGGTGTCGTTTCAGGCTGGCATTCCACGCATCAGCGAAACGCAAAACCTCATCCTTTGTCGTTTCGGGACCGATCGAGATGCGGATGGCACTGGCCGCCTGCACCTCATCAAATCCCATCGCGCGCAACACGCGGCTCGGCCGGACCTTGCCGCTGGAACAGGCCGAACCCGCCGAAATGGCGAACCCTTTCAGATCCATCTGCATCACCTGCGTCTCGCCTTTCCACCCCGGCGTGATCAGGCAAGTGGTGTTCGGCAATCGTCGCGCGCCTTTCCCGACTAAAATAGTCCCGTTTTCGCTGACGTCCAGAGCCAATTCTAGAATATTTCTAAATTCCGCAACCTGATCCCATGCACCATCGGCCAGATCTTGCGTCGCAGCCTGCGCCGCGGCCCCAAATCCGGCAATGCCAATGACGTTCTCGGTCCCCGATCGGCGCCCTGTCTCTTGCCCGCCGCCAACCGACAGCGCCTCTATATCCAGCCCGCCGCGCACAATCAGCGCCCCGACCCCCTTCGGGCCACCAATCTTATGCGCCGAAACAATCGCCATATCGGCCCCGCTCCAGGCAAAGGAAAACGGAATCTTGCCGATCGCCTGCACGACATCCAGCAGCAGCCAACTGGCGCGCAAGGCCCCATGGGGCAACAGACCGCCAACGCGGGCCGGCGGTTCGGTGATCACGCCGGTTTCACTATTGGCAAGCCCCATCGCCAGCATGTGCCCGGGCCCATCCGGGCGCGATGCGGCGTTTGACAGGTCCGAATGCGCCAGCAGGCAATCATGAGCCGTATCCTGCACCATCACGTCACAGGTGGATGGGCGGCGCGCCAGGACCGAGGCCGCCTCGGTCGCGCCGCTGGTGAACACGACCTCGCCCGGATCACAGCCAACCGCTTCGGCCACCTCGGCGCGGGCTTTCTCGATCACCGCCTTCGCGGCACGGCCTTCGGCATGAACCGAGGACGGATTGCCCACCAGATCCATCGCCGCCGCCATCGCCGCGCGCGCCTCTGGCCGCAAGGGGGCCGTGGCATTCCAGTCAAGATAGCTTCGCATCGCCGCCTTCTTTGTGCTTCAAATATCCAAATCCATCGCCCGGCGGAATTTTCCTGCCCGCCCGGTCATCCACCACCCAACGAAACAACCCGCACAGATCCCCGATATTGCGGGCTCACCGCGCAACAGGCACCAAAAAATCTCTTGCCGCCATCGGCGGCGCCGCTGGATCAGGCCGCATCACGCGTCATCCACAACATGCAGGATGTTCGGCACCGCGGGGCATGGCATCAGATCGTTCTGCACCACATCCGACAGTCGCGCCTGATGCAAGAACACATAGACATGCGCGCTCAACCCTTCCCACAGCCGGTTGGTCATGCTCTGCGCACGGCTGCCCGAATGCGCGCCGCTGGCCCCCGCCCCGGTATGCAGCGCATTCACCGTTTCATCGACCGCCGCCAGCACATCGGCCACCCGGATCTCGGACGCGGCCCGCGCCAACCGGTAGCCACCACCGGGGCCGCGCACCGATTCCACCAGTTCGGCCCGGCGCAGTTTGACAAAAAGCTGCTCCAGATAGGGCAGCGAGATATCCTGCCGCTTCGAGATATCCGACAGCGATGACAGCGCGCCCGGTGCCTGCAGGGCAATATCGACCAGCGCCACCATCGCGTAGCGGCCTTTTGTGCTCAATTTCATCGGATTTCTCCCGGTGCCACGCGCTCCAGCCCGCGCATAAGATTGACCTTTCCCGGCAGGAGGCTTAACTGCGATCAACCCGGCCCGTCAGGCCGGAGCAATATTGGAACCATTCTAGGTTGCGCAACCCGGCCCGTCAATCGCGCCTGCACAATCCGGAGATGCGTAGCGAAAACGAGGACCGAAAGATGCCCGAGGTGATTTTCCCAGGCCCGGAAGGCCGGCTGGAAGGCCGTTACCACCCGCAAAAGGCAAAAGACGCGCCGATTGCCATCATCCTGCATCCGCATCCACAATTCGGCGGCACGATGAACAATCGGGTCGTCTACAACCTGCATTACGCCTTTCACAACATGGGCTTTACCGTGCTGCGCTTCAATTTCCGCGGCGTCGGGCGCAGCCAGGGCGAATATGATCAGGGCATCGGCGAGCTGTCAGACGCCGCTTCGGCGCTCGACTACCTGCAATCGATGAACCAGAACTCGAAACATTGTTGGGTTGCGGGCTTTTCCTTCGGGGCCTGGATCGGCATGCAGCTTTTGATGCGCCGCCCCGAGATCACCGGCTTCATCTCGGTCAGCCCGCCCGCCAACATGTATGATTTCAGCTTTCTGGCCCCCTGCCCGGCCTCGGGTCTGGTGATCAACGGATCGAGCGATCGGGTCGCCAAACCGCATGACACCCGTATTCTGGTCGACAAGCTGCATGAACAAAAGGGCATCACCATCACGCATCAGGAAATGGAGGGGGCCGGTCATTTCTTTGAAGACCCGTTCATGGACCCGATGATCGACTCTGTGCAGAGCTATGTGCGCCGCCGTCTGACCGAAACCACCCGTTGAGGCCACCCATGGATTTTGTGACCCAACTGGCCGACGAGCTTGCCAAAGACGCCCTCAAGGCCGAAGCCGATCTTGATGATGACCGCCTGATCGAACAGCTTTCCAACACGCTGCGCGCGTCATCGCAAACCATGCAGGAGGCGTTCATGACCTCCGTGCGTATCCGACGTTCGGAAAAGGCGGGCCGCAAATGGCTGGCCAACAGGATCGCCAAGGCCAGGGCAGAGTAGGCCCGGCGCATGGATCGCCTTCCACCAAAGGCCAACCGGCGCTGAATCGCGACAGATACCCATGGCTCCCGCACCTATGCCCCCGCGACAGCACGTCGCCGGTATACAATCGCATACCATCTTTCCAGATGCCGTATTTTAGGCTAGAGACAGCCTCAGACATGCAATTCACATGGTAGAGCCGAGGGACACACATGACCAAGATCAAAGTAGCCAACCCGATCGTCGAAATGGACGGCGACGAGATGACCCGCATCATCTGGCAGTTCATCAAGGACAAGCTGATCCTGCCCTATCTCGATATCGACCTGCTCTATTACGATCTGGGCATCGAAGAACGCGACCGCACCAATGACCAGATCACCGTGGATGCCGCCGAAAAAACCAAAGAGGTGGGCGTCGCGGTGAAATGCGCCACGATTACACCCGATGAGGCGCGGGTTGAAGAATTCGGCCTGAAACAGATGTGGCGCAGCCCCAACGGCACCATCCGCAACATTCTGGGCGGCGTCGTGTTCCGCCAGCCGATCATCTGCTCGAACGTGCCGCGCCTGGTGCCGGGCTGGACCCAACCCATCGTGATCGGCCGCCACGCTTACGGCGACCAGTATCGCGCCACCGACATGAAATTCCCCGGCCCCGGCACGCTGACAATGAAATTTGTTGGCGACGACGGCACGGTGGATGAACGTGAAGTGTTCAAGGCCCCGTCCTCGGGCGTTTTCATGGGCATGTATAACCTTGATGACAGCATCCGCGACTTTGCCCGCGCGTCAATGAATTATGGCCTTAAACTCGGCTGGCCGGTCTATCTGTCGACCAAGAACACCATCCTCAAGCAATATGACGGCCGCTTCCTTGAGCTTTTTCAGGAAGTGTTCGACGCCGAATTTGCGCAGAAATTCGAAGATGCCGGCATCACCTATGAACACCGCCTGATCGACGACATGGTCGCTTGTGTGATGAAATGGAATGGCGGCTTTGTCTGGGCCTGCAAGAACTATGATGGCGATGTGCAATCCGACACCGTGGCGCAGGGCTTTGGCTCGCTTGGCCTGATGACCAGCCAGCTGATGACGCCCGATGGCAAGATCGTGGAGGCCGAGGCCGCCCACGGCACCGTCACCCGCCACTATCGCCAGCACCAGAAGGGCGAACAGACCTCGACCAATTCCATCGCGTCGATCTTCGCCTGGACCGGTGGCCTCAAGCACCGCGCCAAGCTCGATGACAACGCGGCCCTGATGAACTTTGCCGAGACACTGGAAAAGGTCGTCGTGGACACCGTGGAATCGGGTTTCATGACCAAGGATCTGGCGCTGCTGGTCGGCCCCGATCAGAAATGGCTGACCACGATGGGTTTCCTCGAAAAAATCGAAGAGAGCCTGAACGCCGCATTGGCCGGATAAGGGCAGCGGAATTGCTGAACCAAGGCCGGTTTTCACATCGGACCGGCCTTTTTTCATGCCTGAATTCATCCTGGACCAGCAGCGCCCCGAAATCGCGCTTGACGACAGTGTCGAAAACACCTCAGACACCGACGCATGACGCTGCTGGATCCGCCCCCCTCAACCGACCATTCCCTGATCGAAGACATTATCGGCCTCATCGCGGGCACCGCGCTGATGGCGCTGACCGTGCAACTATTGCAGGCGGGCGGGCTTTTTACCGGCCAGATCGCGGGGCTGTCGCTGGTCCTGTCCTATGCCGGTCTTGGCGGCTTTGCGGTGGTGTTTTTTGTGCTCAATCTGCCGTTTTACTGGCTTGCGATGGCCCGTATGGGGGCCCGATTCACGCTCAAGACCTTCGCCGCAGTGGCACTGGTCTCGGTGCAAACATATCTCATGCCTGAGGTTTTCGAAATTGCGTATCTGCATCCGCTGGCGGCGGCCGGGCTGGCGGGCATCACCGGCGGCTCGGGGCTTTTGATTCTGTTTCGCCATGGCGCCACGCTCGGCGGCATCGGCATTGTCGCCATCTATCTGCAGGATACGCGCGGCATCAAGGCGGGCCATGTGCAACTGGCCTTCGATGCCGGTGTTTTTTCACTGGCGCTGGTTCTGTTCGACTGGCCGGTCGTGGCGGCCTCGGCCTTTGGCGCTGCCATCGTCAATCTGGTGATTACCCTCAATCACCGCCGTGACCGCTATATCGCGCGCTGATCCTCGCGGAGCCAAAGCCGTCGGAGCCGCCCCCGAAAATTGGCAGGTCTCAGCTGCCGCGATTGTGGATCCGCCCGTATAGCCTGGTGATGATGCGGCTGGCGGTCTTTTCAAACAGAAAGGGTAAAACCGCATGCACCGCCGCCGCCCCGGCCGCCAGAAACAACCACAACGCGAACGTGCTCGCGAAACGAGCATGTTCCAAATAGGTTTCTTCGACGCTGTCAGGGTGTTCGGTAAATAGACGGGCGATCATGTGGCTTTCTCCTTGGCGCAGTCAGCTGCCATATGTGATGAAAATACAATACCCGGTGCATGGCCAAAACCTATCCCGAACTTCCCGTCAATCCTCCGTATCTTTGGGACATTATCCCACCTATTGTCATGAAATGGAAAACCTGGATACATTTGACCGCAAGATCCTCACCGCCCTGCAACGCGACTGCACCCGGTCGCTTGATGATCTGGCCGAGATCGCCACGCTGTCGCGCAATGCCGTCTGGCGCCGGATCAAGGCGTTGGAGGAACGCGGCATCATCACCGCCCGCGTGGCGCTGTTGAATCCCGCCGCTCTCGGGCTGGGCCTTTCGGTTTTCATGCTGATCCGCGCCGGTGCGCACAGCCCCGATTGGACCACGCGTTTTGCCCGCGCGACGCGGGACATGCCCGAGATCCTGGCCGCCTATCGCATGACCGGCGATCTTGATTATCTGATCCATGCCCGTGTCGCCGATGTCGCCGATTATGACGGGCTTTATCAACGCCTCACCGCGCGGGTCGAAATTGACGATATCTCCGCCAGCTTCGTGATGGAGGAGATCAAGGAAACCACCGCGCTGCCGCTCTAGGGGCGGGATCAACCGATCCCGACCCAGGCCGCCACGCCTGCTTCTTTGCGCTTCAAATATCCAAAATCCCGGCCCCACCGCTCGCAGATCGGGGGCGGATGCGCGCCAAGGCCGGCCTGCGCCCTATCGGTTGCGGCAACCCCGTCAGTCAAACTCTTCGATCAACACCAGGTCGCGCTCGGATGCGCCGCGGGCATGGCTCAGGGCTTCCTGATAAATATCAGATTCATAGCAGGCATTGGCCGCCTCCAGCGACGGGAACCGTGCCACCACATTGCGCGGATGGGCCCGGCCTTCCTTCTGGATGGAGCGGCCGCCCCGGGCCAGAAAAACGCCGCCATGCTGCGCGATCGCCTCGGTCGCGATGGCCGCGTATTTCATATAGGCATCCTCATCGGTCACCGTCACATGGGCGACCCAAAGCGCTGTTGCCATTCGTCAAACTCCCTTCAAAACCGCGGCCGCAGCCGCTTTCGCGGCCGCCGCGCCACCAATATCACGGCCACCGCCCTGGGCCATGTCAGCCCGTCCGCCGCCGCCCCTGCCGCCCAGTTCGACCACCGCCGCCTTAAGCAGGTCAACCGCCGAAACCCGGCCCGTCAAATCATCGCTGACGCCCGCCGCCACCGCCACCTTGCCACCGGTATCGGCCATCAGCAAAACCACCGCGCCCGAACCCATGCGAGCCTTGTGCTCATCAATCAGCCCGGGCAGATCCTTGCCGGTCACACCCTCCAGCACCTGCGCAAGAAAGGTGATGCCGTTGATCTCTTCAGCCTCCGGGGCCGCCGCGCCGCTGCCCGCCATGGCCAGCTGGCGGCGCAATTGCGTTACCTCATTCTCCAGTGATCTGCGTTCAGCCATCAGGCTTCGCACCCGCGCGCCGACCTCGGCGGCAGGGGATTTCAACGCGCCCGCAATATCAGCCAAGCGGCGGTCCTGCGCGCTCAGATACTCAAACGCCGCCGCACCGGTCAGCGCCTCGATCCGGCGCACACCGGCACTGGAGGCGCTGTCGCCAAGCGTCACGAAGACCCCGATATCGCCGGTCCGGGCCACATGCGTGCCGCCACACAGTTCCAGCGAATAGGTCTGGCCATCCGCGCCCTTGCCCGATCCCGGCAGGCGGCCCATCGACACGACCCGCACCTCATCGCCGTATTTTTCCCCAAACAGCGCCTGCGCGCCCAGATCGCGGGCATCATCGGGCGTCATGATCCGGGTTTCGACGCGGCTGTTCTGGCGAATGAAGGCGTTGACCTCGGCCTCGATACTCGCCAATTCCTCCGGGCTCAGCGCCTTGGAATGGCTGAAATCGAACCGCAGCCTGTCAGCCGCATTCAACGAGCCGCGTTGCACCACGTGATCGCCAAGCGCGCGCCGCAGCGCCTCGTGCAACAGATGGGTTGCCGAATGATTGCCACGGATGGTGCTGCGGCGCGCGTGGTCAACGCTCAGCTGCGCCGCCTGACCGCTGGCAATCTCGCCCTCGGTCACATCGGCCACATGCAAGACAACGCCCGCCACCTTGCGGGTATCGGTCACGCTCGCCTGGCCGGTCTCGGTGCGGATGGTGCCGGTATCGCCGACCTGCCCGCCGGCTTCGGCGTAAAACGGCGTCTGGTTCAGCACCAGCACCACCTGATCACCTGAATTGGCGCTCGCAATCTCGGTCCCGTCCCGCACCAGCGCCAGCACCTGACCCTCTGCCACCTCGGTGTCATAGCCCAGAAATTCGGTGCCGCCATGTGTCTCTTCCAGGTCATACCAGATCGTGGCATCGGCGGTTTCGCCGGACCCCACCCAGGCCGCCCGCGCCTTGGCCTTTTGCGCGGCCATCGCGGCGTCAAACCCGTCCGTGTCGACCGCACGGCCCTGCTCGCGCAGCGCATCCTGGGTCAGGTCCAGCGGAAAGCCGTAAGTGTCATAGAGCTTGAAGGCCGCCTCCCCCGAAAGGTTTGCGCCATCGGGCAGGCGCAGCAATTCCTCATCCAACAGCTTCAGCCCGCGATCCAGCGTCTGGCGAAACCGGGTTTCCTCCTGGCGCAGGGTTTCCTCGATCAGCGCCTGCGCCCGGCCAAGTTCCGGATAGGCCTGCCCCATCTGGCCGACCAGCGCCGGCACCAACCGGTGCATCAGCGGATCATCCGCACCCAACAGATGTGCGTGGCGCATGGCGCGCCGCATGATCCGGCGCAGCACATAGCCGCGCCCCTCATTCGAGGGCATCACCCCATCGGCAATCAGAAACGAGGTCGATCGCAGATGATCGGCAATCACCCGATGATGCACGTTCTGGTCGCCATAAGGGTCCACCGATGTCAGATGCGCCGAGGTCTCGATCAGTGATCTGAACAGGTCGGTGTCGTAATTGTCATGGCTGCCCTGCAACAGCGCGCCAATGCGTTCCAGCCCCATGCCGGTATCGATCGACTGCATCTCGAGCGCCCGCATCGAGCCATCCTCGAACTGCTCGTTCTGCATGAAAACGATGTTCCAGATCTCGATGAAGCGGTCGCCATCCTCCTCCGGGCTGCCCGGCGGGCCACCCGGAATATGGTCACCATGATCATAGAAGATCTCGGTGCAGGGGCCGCAGGGGCCGGTGGGGCCCATCTGCCAGAAATTGTCAGACGTGGCAATGCGGATAATCCGGTCCTCGGGCACGCCGACCTTTTTCCAGATCTCGAAAGCCTCATCATCGCTGTGGTAGACCGTTACCAGAAGGCGGCTTTCATCGACGCCGAATTCCCTGGTGATCAGGGTCCAGGCAAAGGCGATCGCCTCGTCCTTGAAGTAGTCGCCAAAGCTGAAATTGCCGAGCATCTCGAAAAACGTATGGTGGCGCGCGGTATAGCCGACATTGTCCAGGTCGTTATGCTTACCGCCCGCGCGCACGCATTTCTGGCTGGTTGTGGCGCGCTGGTAATCGCGGTGCTCGACCCCGGTAAAGAGGTTCTTGAACTGCACCATGCCCGAATTGACGAACATCAGGGTCGGGTCGTTGCGCGGCACAAGCGGTGAGCTGGGAACGATTTCATGCCCCCGATCGCCAAAGTAATTCAGAAAGGTCGAGCGGATATCGTTCAGGCTGGCCATCGTGGCGGGGCCCCTTTGCTACAGGCGGATCAGCGGGTTTTCATGGGTGTAAACCGCTGCCCGGGCGCTGTCCATGGGGGACAGAAAAAGGGCGGCCTGCGCTGCTGCAATGCCGCCCCTTTCGGTCAATGGCGGGCCAAACTCAGCCCTCGATCATATCCGCATCACCTGCATTCATGTCGAAATCCAGCCCATGTGCGGCGCGGACCTTGTCTTCGATCTCAAGCGCGATGGCGGTGTTTTCCTTCAGATAGGTCTTGGCGTTCTCACGTCCCTGGCCGATGCGTTCATCACCATAGGAAAACCAGCTGCCCGATTTCTCGACAATCCCGGCCTTCACGCCCATATCGAGCAGCTCACCGGTCTTGGAGATGCCTTCGCCAAACATGATGTCAAACTCGACCTGCTTGAAGGGCGGGGCCACCTTGTTCTTGACCACCTTCACCCGGGTCGAATTGCCGACCACCTCGTCACGATCCTTGATCGAGCCGATGCGGCGAATATCGAGCCGCACCGAGGCGTAGAATTTCAGCGCGTTGCCGCCCGTCGTGGTCTCGGGGCTGCCAAACATGACGCCGATCTTGTGCCGGATCTGGTTGATGAAGATGACCATGCAATTGCTGCGCGAGATCGAGCTGGTGAGCTTGCGCATCGCCTTGCTCATCAACCGGGCATGCACGCCAACGGACGCATCGCCCATATCGCCTTCCAGTTCGGATTTCGGGGTCAGCGCAGCCACCGAATCAACCACGATCATGGCAACCGCGCCCGAGCGCACCAGCGTGTCGATGATCTCCAGCGCCTGTTCGCCGGTATCGGGCTGGCTGATCAACAGCTCATCCAGATTGACGCCCAGTTTTCTGGCATATTGCGGGTCCAGCGCGTGTTCGGCATCGACAAAGGCGCAGACACCGCCCTTTTTCTGCTCTTCCGCCACGCAATGCAGCGTCAGGGTGGTCTTGCCAGAGCTTTCGGGGCCATAAATCTCGACAACCCGGCCCTTGGGCAGCCCGCCAATGCCAAGCGCGATATCGAGGCCAAGCGACCCGGTCGAGGTTGATTCGATACCGACGATGGGGTTGTCAGCCCCCAGTTTCATGATCGAGCCCTTGCCGAATTGCCGTTCAATCTGGGCCACTGCGCTGTCCAGCGCCTTTTTCTTATCTGCGGATTTACGGTCAGTCATATCGAGAAGGTTCGCCGTTGCCATGGAGTTCGTCCTTATTCCATACCGCGAGGGCCGCGGCAATGATGCTCGTGTTCGCTTCTTGTTCTGGTTTCCTTTTGAGATCAAAATGAGAACATTTCAAGTAAAATCTTGTGAATTCCAGTTTTTTACCGGAAGGATTAAGAAAGTGTTGAGGCGGCGTGAATTATAGCGGAGTTTGGCCCATGTTGGTGTTCTGGAAGCAGAAATTCGTGCTGTTGGCGGTTCCCAAGACCGGCACGACAGCACTGGAACAGACGCTGTTGCCACATGCCAGCGCGGCCATATTGGACCCGCCTGGCCAAAAACACATCTCTGCTGTGCAATATCGCAACCGGTTGTCCAGATTTTTCGAACAGCGCGGCAAGCGCCCGATGGAGCTGGTTGCGGTGATGCGCGAGCCGGTCGAGTGGCTTGGCAGCTGGTATCGCTATCGCGGTCGGGCGCAATTATCGGGCAAGCCAAATACGACCGAGGGCCTGAGTTTCGATGAATTTGTCGCGGCCTGGTTGCAGCCCAAACGCCCCGATTTCGCCGATGTGGGCTCGCAGGCGCATTTTCTGACGGGTGATGATGGCCGCCTCGCCGTCGATCACCTGTTCCGCTATGATCGAATGGGGGATCTGGTGACGTTTCTGGAGGCCAGGCTGGAGGCCAGGTTCGACCTTCCCCGCGCCAATGTTTCTCCGAAAGGGCCGGTTGATCTGAGCGCTGCGATGCGCGCCCGGCTGGAGCGCGAGGCGGCCGCAGAATTCACGCTCTGGCGGTCACTTGGTGGAGCCTGAAGCCAAAGACCTGACGGGCAGCAGATCCACATATATCAGTGCAATTGGCGCTGCACGGTCGAGGTCAGATCCGAGAGCGAAAACGGCTTGGCCAGGAAAACGGAATTGGGCACCCTGGCACCGGTTTTCTCAAAAGCATCCTCGGCATAGCCCGAGACAAAGACCACCTTCACATCCGGGCGCTCCTTCAGAGCCTCAAGCACCCAGGTGGGCCCGTCCATGCCTGGCATAATCACATCGGTCACGAAAACATCTACCGCAAGCGAGCTGTCGGCAAGTTTTTCCAGCGCTTCCTCTGCGCTTTCAGCCTCCAGCACGGTATAGCCGCGCATCCTGAGCGCCCGCGACGCAAAGGCACGCACGGAGGCTTCATCCTCCACCAACAGCACCACGCCATCACCCGGCATCTGTGCGACACGGGAAACCAGCGCCGCCTCAGCCTCTGCCGCAACCGGTGCCTCCGTTTGCAGAGGCATATCATGGACCGGAAAATATATAATGAAATCCGTTCCTTCACCCTCATGGCTGTCGGCAAAGATAAAGCCACCCGTCTGTTTGACAATGCCGTAAACCATCGACAGGCCAAGCCCGGTGCCCTCGCCGGTGCGCTTGGTGGTAAAGAAGGGTTCAAAGATGCGCGGCAACTGATCGGCGGGAATGCCGATACCTTCATCGCGGACCAGAACGGTTACATATTGGCCCGGTGGCACGGTCGCCTCATCGCGAAACAGCGGTTCACTGAGATGCTCAACCCTGGTCTCGACCCGGATATCGCCACCATCGGGCATTGCATCGCGGGCATTGACGACAAGGTTCATCAAGACCTGTTCCAGTTGCCTCCGGTCGGCGCGGATCGGCAGCAGCCCCGGATCATGGTCCAGATTGAGGTGGACTTTTTCACCGACCAACCGGTTCAGAAGATGGGTGAGTTCCGATATGATATCGCGCAGATCGAGGATTTCGGGTTGCAGCGTCTGCTTGCGTGAAAATGCCAGAAGCTGCCCGACCAGGCTGGCGGCGCGGTTGGCATTCTGGTTGATCTGCACCAGATCGGCATAATCCGGCGCGCCCTGATCATGGCGCAGCAGCAGCAGGTCGCAATGGCCGGTGATCGCGGTCAGAAGATTGTTGAAATCATGGGCAACCCCACCGGCAAGTTCGCCGATTGCCTGCATTTTCTGGCTTTGCACGAATTGCTGTTCCATGGTTTTCAGCTCGGTCGCATCATGCAGCACGCCCAATAGCGTCGGATCCCCCTCGCCGGTGATACGGCCAAGGGTGATCTGCAGGAAACAATCATCGTCGCGCAGCCTTGCGCGGACCATTTCGGGGCGCCCCGGAATACGTTCTTCCAACGTATCGGTCAGCCAGTCATTGATCGGACGGCCAAGACCCTCAACCGCGCCGGACAGCGCCAGTTCTATGCCCGGTTTCAGGTTCAAAAGGCTCTGCGCCTGAGGATTGGCCGCCAAAAGCCGCCCATCGCGCGCAATATGGACCAGCGCCACCGGCAATGCCTCGAAGGCGCGGGCCGCGACGCTGTCTTCCAACGGCAGCAGGTCCACCGGCAGGGCATAGATCTCGCGCCGGCCATCGCCGGCCTGCAATTCAATCGGGACCGCGTCGAAAAACCCGTCCGCCCCCTTCAGCCGGGTTTTCTGGCCGGTCTGCACCGGCAGCGTTTCAAAGACATCGCCAAGCGCGCGCATGCGTTTGCCAAGGCTGCGCCGCATCGCCTCATTCATCGACAGGATGGTGTCATTGCGGCTGACCACCATCATCGGCAGACCGATCCAGTCCGCGCTGCGGCCTGCGGTCTCAACCGTTTCCTCAATGCGCCACATGGTGCCGCGCCCGACCCGAAACGCGGTAATCCGCAATGTCCCGCGTTTGGTGACCACGGTTTCGCGCGCCTGCCGGTCGCGCATCAGCGCGGTTTCCTGGCGGAACACGACCGCCGATGCATTGGCGATCAGGCCCGCGATGGCGCGCGACATCGGCAGGCCCAAACGATCCTTGAACCGGTCCACAGCGGCCGGATTCTGGAACACGATCGCGCCATGTGCATCGGTGCAGAAAACCGGTGCCGGATCATCGGTGGCGACCCGGCCCGCCGTGATCAGCAGCGCCCTGTCCTGGGCCCGGGCCCGCCGGCGCGACAGATGCAACAAGATCGCCGTCATGGTGACCGACCCCGCCACCACATAAAGCGAGATCCGCCAGAGCAGGGTCGGTGCAAGAAAGCTGAGCCCAAGGCTCAGCGCGGCCAGACACAGCAACGCCACCGACGGCCCGCCCTTGAGCCGCAGGCCGAATAGTCGAGGCAAGATAGCCTGATCCGCCACTCTGGTTCTCCAACGCGATTCGGGTGGTGACAATTTCGCAGGCATTTTCTTAATTGCCGATTAAGATTTCCCGCCTGAAACCCGGTATCTGCGAATAAACCCTGACGGGTCAGCCATTATGCGTCAATTCGGCCAGAAAAAACCCGTCCGAGGCGTCGGGCGGCAGGAACCGGGTCTGCTGCGTCAGCTGCCAATCGCCATTCTGCTCGAGGAAGGTGGCAATCTGATCCTCATTCTCGGCGCGCAGCAGTGAACAGGTCATGTAGACCAGCCGTCCGCCCGGGCATATAAATGCGCGCGCCTTGTCCAGAATCTCGGCCTGCAGGGCGATCAAGCCGGCCAGCCGTTCCGGTGTCAGGGCCCATTTCGCCTCCGGGTCGCGCCGCCAGGTGCCCGAGCCTGAACAGGGCACATCGACCAGCACCACATCATAGATGCGGGCGCTGTCCATCGGATGCAGCGTGACGCCCGCCCGATCGGCCCGCGGGGCCAGATCACGCATCCGCGCCGGCTTGGCATCATGAACATGGATCACCGCATCGCTGGTCGCCGCAATCGCCAGAGCCTTGCCGCCGCCGCCTGCACAATAATCCAGAATGGTGCCGGATCGGGGCCATGAAATGGCGGCCACCGCCTGCTGCACCGACAGGTCCTGGATCTCCACCAACCCCTCCAGATAGACCTGCGACTGGCGCAGATTTCGGCCACCACCAGTGACCTTCAGGGCGGTTTTCAGTATCGTTTTTTCCGTTAAAATAGCGTCTGTTACAAGTCGTTCTTCAACTTCTGACACAATGGCTTTGCGGGTATTCACCCGCAAATAAAGCGGGGCCCGTTGCGTCATCTGCCCGATCACGGCTTCGGCCTGTTCGCCAAGCGCCTCGCGCAAGGCCGGCTGCATCCAGACCGGCACATCGACCCAAGGATCAATGGCTCTATCCGGGGCCTGCTTTTCACCCCCATCCAGAGGGTCGGGCGCGTAGCCACCGGTGAACAGATCCTCCAGCGCCTTGCCTTGCTGACGGGCCAGCCCGATCATCAGGGCCCGCCCGCTGCGCCCGCCACCCGCAGCGGCACAGCTTTCCAGCCGACGCAGCACATCATAGACATGGTCACGGATGGCGGCACGGTCGCCCGAACCCGCATATCGTGCGCCGCGCGCCCAAGTGGTCAGCGCCTTTTCGGCGGGCGTGCCCGCAAGCCAGGCATCCAGAACCTCAATCGCAGCGGCCATGCGCGCGCCGGGGGTCATGGCCTATCCCGCCCGGTAATTCGGGCTCTCGCGGGTGATCTGCACGTCATGGACATGGCTTTCCTTCAGGCCAGACCCGGTGATGCGCACGAAACTGCACCCCCCCCGCATCTCATCGATCGTGGCCGCACCAGTATAGCCCATGGCCGCCCTGAGACCACCGACCAGTTGATGCACCACCGCCCCGGCAGAGCCTTTATAGGGCACCTGGCCCTCGACCCCTTCGGGCACCAGCTTGTCGCTGGCGGCATCTTTCTGGAAATAGCGATCCGCCGAGCCGCGCGCCATGGCACCAAGAGAGCCCATTCCGCGGTAACTTTTGAAGCTGCGGCCCTGATAAAGAATGACCTCTCCGGGGCTTTCATCGGTGCCGGCAATCATTGACCCGACCATGGCGCAGGAGGCACCCGCCGCAATCGCCTTGGCAAAATCGCCCGAATATTTGATGCCGCCATCGGCAATGACGGGAATATCTCCGGCGGCCTCGGCGCAATCCATGATCGCGGTCAGTTGCGGCACGCCGACGCCGGCCACGATCCGCGTGGTGCAGATCGAGCCCGGCCCGATGCCCACCTTGATCGCATCGGCACCGGCGTCGATCAAGGCCCGCGTGGCGGCGGCTGTTGCGACATTTCCGGCCACGACCTGCACCGCATTGGACAGGCCCTTGACCCGTTCGACCGCGCGCGCCACGCCTTCGGAATGGCCATGCGCGGTGTCGATGACAATCAGGTCACACCCGGCATCAATCAACGCCGCAGAGCGTTCGAACCCGGCATCACCCACAGTTGTCGCGGCGGCGACGCGCAGGCGCCCCAGCTCATC
This sequence comes from Alterinioella sp., assembly GCF_058343375.1. Lineage (NCBI taxonomy): Bacteria > Pseudomonadati > Pseudomonadota > Alphaproteobacteria > Rhodobacterales > Paracoccaceae > Alterinioella > Alterinioella sp. The sequence goes on along the minus strand of NZ_JBTUJH010000088.1, from coordinate 33,248 downwards.
CTTACAGGCGGTGGGGTTCAGCACGGCCTGTTCGATATCCTTGAGGGTCAGAAGGCCGGTCAACTTGCCGTCGCCATCCGTGACCAGAAGTTTTTCGATCCGGCGCGCGCGCATCAGGCTTTTGGCTTCCTCCAGATCCGCCGGTTCGCGCAGGATGGCCAGGTTGTTTGACGTCATCATGGCATGAACCGGCGTCGTGTCGGAGGGCGCAAAGCGCATATCGCGATTGGTGACGATGCCCATGACATGGCCATTGCCGTCCACCACCGGGAAGCCGGTAAAATTATAGCGCTCAATCAATGCTTTGGCATCAGCCAATGTCTGATCGGGACGCAGGGTAACGGGATTGTAGACAATGCCGGATTCAAATCTTTTCACCCGGCGCACCTCACGGGCCTGCGCCTCGATATCCAGGTTGCGATGGATAACGCCCATGCCGCCGGCCTGCGCCATCGCGATCGCCATGCGCGCTTCGGTCACCGTATCCATCGCGGAACTGAGCAATGGAATGTTCAGCGCGATGGATCTGGTTACGCGCGTGCGGGTATCGGCAGCCGACGGCAACACCGAGGACGCGCCGGGAACCAGCAGAACATCATCAAAGGTAAGTGCCTCACGAATCTCCATTTGGGCCTCCTTGGGCGGAGCTTCAGTTGGCACGTCGCTATCTCATGGGCCGGAGCAAAGGGAAAGCCCGAATCTGGCAAAGCACCTGAAAACCGCGCCCTCAGCCCCGAAATCCGCTGGCGACAAGAAATTTCTCGGAGGAATCCGACCGGCTGGCCTCGGGTTTCATATAGGCGACCTTGGTGAATTTCTGTCTCAGGGTCTTTTGCAGGTCAACTTCGGCCCCGCCGGCCAGAACCTTGGCGACAAAGGTGCCGCCCTCCTCCAGCACGTCAAATGCGAAATATGCGGCCGCTTCACACAGCGCCATGATCCGCAGATGATCGGTCTGTTTATGGCCCGAAGAGGCGGCGGCCATATCGCTCAGCACCACATCGGCCTTGCCGCCGAGCCAGTCCTTCACCTGTGCGTCGGCGTCATCCTCCATGAAATCGAGCACGTGAAGCTCGGTGCCGGGAATCGGTTCCACCTCCTGCAGGTCGATGCCCAGAATTCTGCCGACACGCTTGCCTTGTTTGTCACCCAGGGCATTGACCCGTGGAACCGCGACCTGACACCAGCCGCCCGGGGCGCACCCCAGATCGACGACCCGGGCACCGGGCACGAGAAAGCGAAACTTGTCGTCAATCTCCTGGATTTTGAATGCCGCCCGGCCGCGATAGCCCTCACGCCTGGCGCGCTGCACATACGGGTCATTCAACTGGCGCTCCAGCCATAGGGTGGAGCTCAGCTTGCGCCCGCGCGCGGTCTTGACCTTGACCCTGAGTTCGCGCTGACCGCGACCGCTGGAATTTTTTGTCATCTCTGGATGTCCTCTGGCTTGCTCCTTCTTCGCGCATTGCCGCCCGAGGTGCAATCGGCACGGCTGCGCCAAAAGGGCCTTCGGCGAGGATATTTGAGGCACAAAGAAGCAGGCGGCGCGCGTTAAGGTTAACCCAGGGCGTATTAAGGTTAATGGCCCTTCTTCTTTGTCCAAATACTCAAAACTGCGCAGCATCGGCAACGAGCACAGCGTCTGACATTTGGCCGCGACCGATCAGAACGGACCATCTTCCAGCACCCCATCCGATGACATCTGCGCATAAAGCAGCCCCTCACGCAGGCCGCGATCGGCGACGCTGAGCCGATCGGTGGGCCAGGCCCGCAAAAGCGCCTGCAAAATGGCGGCCCCCGACATGATCAGCGCCTGACGGTCGCGCCCGATACGCGGATCGAGCCTGCGCCCGGAGGGCCCCAGCGACAGATAATCCTGAATCACCGTGTCAATCTGATCGGACGTCATGCGCAGCCCGTCGACCTTGTTTCGGTCATAACGTCTGAGACCCAGATGCGAGGCCGCGACCGTGGTGACCGTGCCGCTGGTGCCGATGATCTGGAACCCTTCGCGCGCCTGGTCGGCGGCATCGTCATAGGGCGAAAAATCAGCCAGTTGTTCCTCGAAAAACCAGCTCATCAAGGCAAAGCGGGCCCCGTCATCGGTGACATCGCGAAACTGGTCCTTCAACGTCGCCACGCCAAGCGGGATCGAAATCCAGTCAACCACCTTGGCCTTCGGGAAAATAGTGTCGGTATGATCAAAGCCCTGATGCAACCGCATGATGGCGCGCGGGCGTTCAATACGAGGCACCCGGCTGAGATCGATCCAGACCAGCTCGGTCGACCCCCCCCCGATATCGACGACCAGCAATTGTTCGGTCCGGGTTGAAACCAATGGCGCGCAGGCAACGACGGCCAGGCGCGCTTCCTCTTCGGGTTCGATGATTTCAAGGTTCAGTCCGGTTTCGCGTTCCACAACCGATATGAACTCAGCCGCATTGGTCGCCCGGCGGCAGGCCTCGGTTGCCACCAGCCGCATGCGTTTTACATCCCGGCGCTGCAATTTGTGCTTGCAGATTTTCAGGGCGCTGACGGTGCGCGCCATGGAATGGAGCGAAAGCCGCCCCGAGGCTTCAAGCCCATGCCCCAGTTGCACCGATTTCGAGAAACTATCGACCACATGCAACTGGTTGCCCTTGGGCTGCGCAATCAGCATTCGGCAGGAATTGGTGCCCAGATCGAGCGCCGCATAAAGATCGGCAGGGTCCGGCTGGATCGGAACTGCAGGCTGCGGTGCCACAGGGCTCGGCACCGGCGCAATAGGCGGGGATACGGCCAGCGGTCGTTTTTCTGGCATTCCACCTTTGGCATTGCCACGGCGGCGACGGCGGCCCATATCGCTTGTCCTTACTGCGTCCTCTACCGCCAAGCCTACGTCCTGCGGCCAATTCGCACAATGGGCTGTCGCAGGGTGCCTCATCATCTTCATGAGAATTTTGAGCCGCATCGACCATGGCCATGCCCCCCTTGATCCCGTAACACCTGCTTTGAAAGTCGCAAGGACGCGCCGGTTTGTCGAAAACGGATAAGGGCGCGCGCGCCGGGTCCCTATTGTGGCCAGCAGGACATCAATCGAGGATAGGCTCCATGCCCGCAGTCACCATTGTTTACTGGCGCGACATCCCCGCCCAGATCATCGTCGGCAAGGGCCGTCGCGCCACCAAGGCCCCCCTGCCCGAACGCTTTGAACAGGCCATTGACCGGGCCGCGATGAAGGCCGGGGCCAAGGATGATGATGCCTATATGGCCGGTTTTCGCAAAGCCCCCCCGGTCGAGGTCGAAGGCGACGCGCAACAGGTCGCAAATGCCGAAGCCGCGCGCATTGATGCAGAATACGACGCCAACAGGCTGAAAGCGCTGATTGCAAATGACGGGCTGGCGCTGCCGGTCGCTGAATGAGCGCCACGCCACCACGCATGATCTGGGAGACCCTGATGGCCCTGTTGAAATTCCGATCCCCCGCCCCTGCGGCCGCGGGTGCCAATCCCGCGCATCTGGAGGCGTTCCTGCAGGGCTATTCCATCGAGGTGATGCCGCGCACCGCCCAGAAGATCGAGGATTTCCGCGACCTGCTGCCGCGCGGCACCCGCGTCTATATCGCCCATATCGAGGGCACGCCGATTGAAGAGATGGTGGCCACGGCCCGGCGCATCGCGCGCGAAGGCTATGATGTCATGCCGCATTTCCCGGCCCGTATCATCAAGGATGCCGCCACGCTGGAAAACTGGATCGCCATGTATCAGGGCGAGGCCGGCGTGAAACAGGCGTTGCTGCTGGCCGGCGGTGTGGCCAGACCGCATGGAGATTTCCATTCCTCGATGCAGCTTTTGGAAACCGGGGCGTTTGATCGCGCCGGGTTTACCCATCTGAACGTCGCGGGCCACCCCGAGGGCAACCGTGACATCGACCCCAAAGGCGGCGATGCGGTGGTGATGGAAGCGCTGCGCTGGAAACAGGATTTTGCCAACCGGACCGATGCCAGGATGGCGCTGGCGACGCAGTTTGCCTTTGAGGCGGGGCCGGTCATCACCTGGGCCGACCGGCTCAAGGCCGAAGGCATCGACCTGCCCATTCATATCGGCATTGCCGGGCCTGCCAAGCTGCAGACCCTGATCAGGTTCGCCATCGCCTGCGGTGTCGGCCCATCGCTGAAGGTTCTGCAAAGGCGCGCCCGCGATGTGACCAAGCTGCTGCTGCCGTTCGAGCCCACCGAGATTTTGAATCAGCTGGCCGCCCACAAGGCTGCCAACCCCGATTTCAACATCGAAAAGGTGCATTTCTTCCCCCTTGGCGGCATCAAGACCAATGCCGGGTGGGTCACTCAAAACGGCGGCCGATCCGGTCGCCCCGCAAACCAGAACTGAGAAAAGAGCCCATGACCCGCACTGTCCTCGAATCCAAATCCAAGACCGTTATCATCGGCTTTGACGAACCCTTTTGCGTAATCGGTGAGCGGATCAACCCGACCGGGCGCAAGAAACTTGCGGCTGAACTGGAGGCGGGCGATTTCTCGACCGTTGAAAGGGACGCGCTGGAACAGATCGCCTGCGGGGCCATGGTGCTCGATATCAATGCCGGCGTGGTCTATAATTCCAACCCCAATCCGAACGAGACCGAACCGCCGCTGATGACACGTTGCATCGAGCTGGTGCAGGCGCTGGTCGATGCACCCTTGTGCATCGACAGCTCGGTGCCCGCAGCGCTTGAGGCCGGGCTGGCCGCCGCCAATGGACGGCCGCTGCTGAACTCGGTGACGGGCGAAGAGGACCGGCTGGAGCTGGTCCTGCCGCTGGTCAAGAAATACAACGTGCCGGTGGTGGCGATCTCGAACGATGATACCGGCATTTCCGAGGATCCCGATGTGCGGTTTGAGGTGGCCCGCAAGATCGTCGAACGCGCCGCCGATTTCGGCATTCCGGCCTGTGACATCGTGGTTGATCCGCTGGTGATGCCGGTGGGCGCGATGGCAACCGCCGGGCGGCAGGTCTTTACGCTGGTGCGTCGCTTGCGCGAAGAATTGGGCGTGAATACCACCTGCGGTGCCTCGAATATCAGCTTTGGCCTGCCCAACCGCCATGGCATCAACGCAGCCTTCCTGCCGATGGCCATCGGGGCCGGCATGACCAGCGCCATCATGAACCCGGTGCGGCCGGTGGAGATGGAGGCGATCAACGCGGCCAACTTTCTGATGAACCATGATGCCAATGGAGCCAAATGGATCAACTTCGCCAAAGTTCTGGAAGCGACCAAGGCAGGCACCCCCTTCCCCGAGGCCGCCGCCGCCGCGATGGCCGCGGGCGGCGGTCGGGGCGGGCGCCGGGGTGGACGCCGTCGCGCCTGATAACCATACGTTAGAGCGTGTCGCGTTTTATCGAATTCACCCGGCGGGCCGAACGCGTTCTGCGTCGCAAACTCTGCCTCGGCCCGCCGGGTGAATGCTTGTTTCCTGATGAACGCGACACGCTCTAAGCAAAACAGGGCGAAGGTGGGGGCATGTCCTACCTTCGCCCGTTTGATTCCCCCCGACCACTCAGCCAGACCGCGATCTGGTTCCGGCAGATTTTTTCCGCAAAAGCTGTGCAATCGGGCGGCGTCGTGCGCCGAAAAATCTGCGATGTGGAACGCAAGGTCGGCCGGGCTGCACTTGAACTCGAGGTGCGCCGCCGCGGCTTTCACCTGGTCGAAGCCGGCAACCAATTCATCATCATCTGCACGCGCGGTGACGTGCGCCTGATCTGCTAAAGCATGTCTCGCAATAGCCGAGACAGGATGCATCTATTGACGCGTTGAAATCCTTGATTTCAGGCAGCGTTACGTGAGTCAGGTTTTCTGAGACGTGCCATAGAAAAATCTTCCCGAAGATTTTTCGGCCCCCGAAGATTTTTCCCGAAAAATCTTCTTCCCGCCCCGGTTCTGCGCTATGGGCTTGGGTCTAGCCCCTGCCCCCCGGTGCTTCGCATGCCGATCCCTGCCCAAGACATTTCCACCGCTCCGCCCTGGCGGCAGTCGATCCCGCGTCTGGCGTATCGGCTTGGGGTGCTTGTGGCCATCGTCTATCTCTCGCATCTCGGCATCAACGCGGCCCTTTCCTGGACAGAAGGCCTGCCGCAGGGCGATCAGGATGCGGCTCAGTTCTGGGTGCTGGCGGCTGTGTTCGCTCTTTACGCGCTGCTGATCTCCATTCCCTTTGTTCCCGGGCTGGAAATCGCGCTGGCGCTGCTCATGCTGCGCGGTGCGGACCTGGCGGTGCCGATTTATCTGTCGACCATTCTGGGCCTGATGCTGGCCTATTGCGCCGGTCGCCTCATGCCGCTGACGGCCCTCAGCCGAGTGTTTCTTGACCTGCATCTGAGGCGGGCGGCGGCGTTGATCAATCAGATGGCACCCCTGTCGCCGCGCGACCGTATCGCCATGTTGCAGGCCGTCCTGCCACAGCGCATCGCGGCCCCGGTGATGCGATTTCGCTACCTCGGCCTGGCATTGCTGATCAACATGCCGGGATCGGTGCTGATTGGCGGCGGCGGCGGCATCTGTCTTGTTGCGGGGATAAGCCGCCTTTTTGCGCCGCATTGGGTCGTGCTGACGCTCTTCCTTGCGGTCCTGCCGCTGCCGCTGTTTATGTGGCTATCCGGAAGCGCAGGCCTTTCCACCTGGCTTCCGGGTTGAACTGCGTTACTGCATCGCGGCGGTGCGACGCGGAAAGGCATCAGTGGTAAACAGATAATCATCGCCACCGGCCCCGATATGGCAGGCAATGCACCCACCGGAAAGATCGCGGCCTATGGCCCCGGCCAGCGCCATGCCCGACGGGGCGCTATCCAATGCGCCATCGGGCTGATATTTGGCATAGAACCAATCATCATGTTCCGCATCATAGCCTTCGGCGCGCTGGAACATCACGGTAATGGCTCCAAGATTGCCCGCCGGATCGGCCAGAACCTCATCCGCAGTCACGCCGACCGGGCCGTAATTGCGCTTGACCACCAACAGGCCGGTCTCGCCCATGATCTCGGTCTCGACAAAGAAGGTCTCAAGCGTTTCGCCATGCGGCGGCCCACCCTGATATGGCAGGCCCATAATGGCACCGTCACCAGCCAGATTCAGCTCCAGCATCTGTGCCCACATGGCATCCGCAAATGCGATATCATCATCCGTTCCCGCCGTTTGCGCAATCACCGCACCGGCGGTCATCATGCCGGCCAAAGCCAGCCCCGCAACCAATTTCTTCATTGTTCATTTCCTTTCCGTAAGCGCCGCACAGGGCGCGGCACGGCCCCACCTGAACCGGTCAGCCGGATCACCTCGGACCCCATGACCGGGTCCGAATCGGAGACTTTTGACAACGCCCCTGCGCGGCTGACAGTTTGCTCCGGGAAGGCCCCGGATATTCGTCCATCAGGCCGCAGCCGGACACTAGCACGAAAATTTGGTGATTTTCCGCGATCACGGCGACATCACGCGGTGTTGACATCGCGCGAGCGGCTCCGAATGCCGCAGCCGGACCGATTTTTGCCGTTTCGCACCTGTTACCCGGCGCGTTCCGCGTTAGAAACCAGCAAAGGGAAAAGGTGCCGCGCATGTCTCATGATCCATTGGTGATTTTCACGCCCTCCGGCAAGCGGGGGCACTTCCCCGTCGGGACCCCGGTTCTGACGGCGGCGCGGCGGTTGGGCGTCGATCTGGACAGCGTTTGCGGCGGGCGCGGGATCTGCTCCAGATGTCAGATCACGCCGGCCTTTGGCGATTTTCCCAAACATGGCGTAACGGTCAGCGCCGATGCATTGTCGGAATGGAACGCGGTCGAGGCCCGCTATGACCGGGTGCGGGGCCTGAAAAAGGGCCGCCGTCTTGGCTGTCAGGCGACGGTGCAGGGCGATATCGTAATCGACGTGCCACCCGAAAGCCAGGTCCACCGGCAGGTGGTGCGCAAGGCGGCCAGCGCCCGACCGATCATCATGGACCCGGCCACGCGGCTCTATTTCGTCGATGTGGAAGAACCCGACATGCACGAACCCTCGGGCGATCTGGAACGGCTCAAGGCGGCACTGGAGGCGCAATGGCAACTGACCGGTATCAGCGCCGATCTGGGCGTCATCACCCGGCTGCAACCGGTGCTGCGCAAGGGCGGCTGGCAGGTCACCGTCGCAGTGCACCGGGCGGCAGGCAGCGAGACCGGCCAGATCCTCGAGATCTGGCCCGGCCTGCATGAGGGCGGCATCTACGGCCTTGCCATCGACCTCGGATCAACCACCATCGCGGCGCATCTTTGCGATCTGTCCACCGGCGACGTGCTGGCGTCATCGGGCATCATGAACCCGCAGATCCGCTTTGGCGAAGATCTGATGAGCCGGGTCAGCTATGCCATGATGAACCCCGGCGGCGACAAGGAAATGACGGCATCCGTGCGCGAGGCCATCAACGCACTGGCCGTCGAAATCGCGGCTGAGGGCGGCATTGACACCGGCCTGATCCTGGAAACCGTCTTTGTCTGCAACCCGGTCATGCACCATCTTTTATTGGGGATTGATCCGGTCGAACTGGGCCAGGCCCCATTCGCGCTGGCCACATCCTCGTCGCTGACCCTGCCCGCCCGGTCGCTGGATCTGGAGGCGCTGAATGCGCAGGCGCAGGTCTATATCCTGCCTTGCATCGCGGGCCATGTCGGGGCCGATGCCGCCGCCGTCGCCCTGTCGGAAGAACCCAACCTCTCTGAGGATCTGGTGCTGGTCGTCGATGTCGGCACCAATGCCGAGATCCTGCTCGGCAACCGCACCCGGGTGCTGGCCTGTTCCTCGCCCACCGGGCCGGCCTTCGAGGGGGCGCAGATATCTTCCGGCCAGCGCGCCGCGCCGGGGGCCATCGAGCGCATCGAGATCGACCCCGACACCAAGGAACCCCGGTTTCAGGTCATCGGCTGCGATCTCTGGTCGGATGATGCCGGTTTTGTGGATGCGGTTGCAACAACGGGGGTCACCGGCATCTGCGGCTCGGGCATCATCGAGGCGGTGGCCGAAATGCGCATGGCGGGGCTACTGGATGCGGCAGGGCTGATCGGATCCGCGGCCCAGACCGGCACGCCGCGCTGCGAGCCCGAAGGCCGGACGCATTCCTATCTGATCCATGATGGCAGCGCCGATGGCGGCCCGCGCATTACCGTGACCCAGGGCGATATCCGCGCCATTCAACTGGCCAAGGCAGCCCTTTATGCCGGGGCCAAACTGTTGATGGATGAAATGGGTGTCGATCACGTCGACAAGGTCACGCTGGCCGGGGCGTTCGGGGCCCATATCAGCCCGAAACACGCGATGGTTCTGGGCATGATCCCGGATGCGCCGCTGGACAAGGTGACATCGGCCGGCAATGCCGCCGGCCACGGCGCCCGCATCGCGCTGTGTTCGCGTGAGGCACGCAGCCGGATCGAGACGGTGGTGGGCCAGATTCACAAGGTCGAAACCGCGGTGGAGCCGAAATTTCAGGACCATTTCGTCAATGCCTCCGCCATCCCCAACGCGGTCGATCCCTTTGTGATCCTGAGATCGGTGGTGAGCCTGCCCAACCCGTCTTTCAACAGCGGTGATGGTGAGGGCGGCGGCCGGCGCAGACGGCGCCGGGGCTGACGGCCCCCCGCCAAAAGAGGATTGACGCCCGCCCGGGCCAAGGCTATCCCAATTGCCCAGAGCGCGGGTATGGTGAAAAGGTATCACGCGAGCTTCCCAAGCTTAAGTTACGGGTTCAATTCCCGTTACCCGCTCCATTAACTTCACCCTTTAATGCGCTGAAACTATATCGTTAAGTTTGATGGTTCCTGTAATATTCCGCCAAAGCACGCGTTGATCCGTCCTTATCCTCATCCGGCCCGCCGCGCAGCACCGGCTCCAGCGCGACGGCCAGCTCCTTGCCAAGCTCGACCCCCCATTGGTCGAAGGAATTGATGCCAAGGATCACGCCTTCGACAAAGACACGGTGTTCATAGAGCGCGATGATCTGGCCCAGAACATGCGGCACCAGCTTCGGGTATATCAGCGTCGTCGACGGTCGGTTGCCCGGGAAAACCCGGTGGCGGGCCTGACGTTCAAGCTCTGCCCCCGTCAACCCGGCCGCCGACATGCGCGCGCGGGCCTCTTCCAGCGACCGGCCCTTCATCAGCGCCTCGGACTGGGCCAGACAATTGGCGACCAGCAACCGGTGATGATGCGCCAGTTCCGGCTCATGCCCCTGGGCTGCCACCAGAAATTCGCACGGCACCACGCGGGTGCCCTGATGGATCAGCTGATAGAATGCGTGCTGGCCATTGGTGCCGGGTTCGCCCCAGACGACAGGGCCCGAGGGCAGCGCCAGATCGCTGCCATCCATCGCCACCCGCTTGCCGTTCGATTCCATCTCGAGCTGTTGCAGATAGGCGGGCAGACGTGACAGGCGCTGATCATAGGGCAGCACCGCACGGGTGGCATAGCCGCAGATCTGATTGTGCCAGATGCCCACCAATGCCAACAGGACGGGCAGGTTATCAGCCAGATCCGCCTCACGGAAATGGCTGTCCATCGCAAACCCGCCGGCCAGAAAATCGTTGAAATCATCCGGCCCCACCGCCAGCATGAGACCAAGCCCGATCGGCCCCCACAGCGAATAGCGCCCGCCGACCCAATCCTCGAACCCAAAGACGCGCGCCGGGTCGATGCCAAACTGCGCCGTCAGATCCGCAGCGCTCGACAGGGCCGCAAACTGCGCCCCGGGATCGGTGACCGTGGCCGCCATCCAGTCACGCGCGGTCTGCGCATTTGTCATCGTCTCGATCGTGGTGAAGGTCTTGGAGGCGACGATGACCAGCGTCCGCCCCGGATCGAGCCCTTTCAAAACATCATGGATATGGGCCCCATCGACATTCGAGACATAATGCAGCCGCGGCCCGTCATGATAGGGGGCCAGCGCCAGCGTCGCCATCGCGGGCCCCAGATCAGATCCGCCAATACCGATATTGACCACATCGCGATAGGCCCCGCCCTGCCCCGCAATCCGGCCAGACCGGACCCCATCGGAAAATTCGGCCATCCGGGCGCGGGTTTCCAGAATACCGGGCATCACATCCCGGCCCGCGACCATCACGGCACCACCGGGCGCACGCAGCGCCGTGTGCAGCACCGCGCGGCCCTCGGTTTCATTGATCTCAGCCCCGGCAAACATCGCATCGCGGCGCGGCTCGATATTGGCGCTGCGGGCCAGTTCCAGCAGCAGGGAAAACCCGCCAGTGTCGATCTGCGTTTTGGAGAAATCGAAAACCAACTCGCCAGACCGCGCCGAAAACTGGGCAAACCGATCGCCACTATCGAACATTTCGGCCATCACCCGGCCCGATTTCGCAGCCTGGTGTGCTTTCAGATCATCCCAAAGGGACATGTCGGTTTTCCTTTGTCCTCAGGCGGCCCAATGCACGGTGGCACCGGGCAAAACGGCCCGCACGGGGGCTTCTTCTGGCTCCAGGTGCTGCGCCCGTTCCAGGGCGGCACGCTTGGCATCACCGGTGATCACGATATGGGTCGAAAGCGCGGCAGACAGCACCGGCGCGGTCAGGGTCACGCGCGGCTCGGGCACCCCCGGCGCACGCATCGCCATCAAGACCGGGCCCGGATCGTTCAGCGCATCATGCAACCGGTCGGCCCCCGGGAATAGGGACGCCGTGTGCATGTCGGTGCCCATGCCAAGCAACAGCAGCGTGATCGGCAAATGCGGGCGCAACCCGGCGCTGAGGCTCTCGATCATTTCTTCGGGGGTCTCGGCGGCGGCGTAAAGCGGCACCAGCCTGGCGGCGGCAGCCTTGTCGGTCAGCAGACGTTGGCGCACCAGCCTTGTGTTCGAGCGGGGATGATCCTCGGGCAGCCAGCGTTCATCGCTGAGAAAAACCGACACCCGATCCCAATCCAGCGCCTGCGCGCTCAGGACATCGAAAATCGGCCCCGGTGTGGTGCCGCCCGGCACGCAGAAGCTGACGCTATCCTCGCGCATCAGGTGGTCATTCAGCTCAGCCGCCAGCTTGTCGGCGACATCGAGCATCATCAGGTCAATATCAGGGTATTCGATCAGCTCCATCATGGCTATATCTCCCGCCATCTGCGCCCGTCGCGATGCAGCAGCATCAGGGCATCTTCGGGCCCGGCCGTGCCCGGTTCATATTGTAGCGGAGTATCCTCTGAACGGGCCCAGGACGCAATGATCGGATCGGTCCAGGCCCAGGCGGCCTCGACCTCGTCGCCGCGCATGAACAGCGTCTGATCGCCTCGGATCACATCCATGATCAGGCGCTCATAGGCATCGGGCACATCGGCCCCTTCCGGCCCGAGCGCACGGGCAAATGTCATATCCATCGGCACCTCGATCAGGCGCATGCCGCCCGGCCCCGGTTCCTTGATCGTCATGCGCAGGTCGATCCCCTCATCGGGTTGCAGCCGGATGGTCAGGATATTGCTGCGCGGATGGGACGCTTCCGAAAAGATGTTATGCGGCGGTTCTTTGAAATGGATCACGATCTCGGACATGCGCGATTTCATCCGCTTGCCGGTGCGCAGATAAAACGGCGTGCCCGACCAGCGCCAGTTCGAGACATGGACCTTCAATGCGATGAAACTTTCCGTCAGGCTGGCGTCATTTTCTGCATCCTGGCGATAGGACGGGTGGGTGCCCGCCTTGTATTGCCCACGCACGACATCACCTTTAAGAACGGTATCCAGCGCCCTGATAACTTTCAGTTTTTCATCTCTTACGGAATTGGGTTCAAACTGCGAAGGCGGTTCCATCGCGGTCAGGCATAAAAGTTGCATCAGGTGGTTTTGCACCATATCGCGCATTGCACCCGATGTGTCGTAATAGGCCCCGCGCCCGCCGACGCCGACAGTTTCGGCAACCGTGATCTGCACGTGATCGACATATTGGGCGTTCCATAACGGCTCGAACAGGACATTGGCAAACCGCACCGCCATCAGGTTCTGCACGGTTTCCTTGCCCAGATAATGGTCGATCCGGTAAATCTGCGTCTCATCGAAATACGCCGCCAGGGTGGCATTCAGCGCGCGCGCGGTATCAAGATCGCGGCCAAAGGGCTTTTCGACGACAATGCGGGCATCGGGACGCGCGATGGCGTTGGATTTGAGCCGCTCGGCCAGATCCCCGAACAGGCCTGGAGCCACCGAGAAATAAAACGCCTGCGTGGCCCCGGGGCGCATGAGCTCGGCCAATTCCTGCCAGCCGCCGGTGCCCCTTGCGTCGATCGGCACATATGACAGCGTTTTCAGAAAGGCCTCGATCGTGGCGGGGTCTTGCTTGGCCTCCGAGACAAATTCCATGATCGCCGCGCGCGCAAAGGCGCGCCAGGCGTCGCTGTCCTGATTGGTGCGCGCGGCGCCGATGATGCGGGCACCGGGCGGCATCTGTTCGGCAAGGTAGCGCCGGTAAAGGCCCGGCAGGATCTTGCGGCGGGCCAGATCGCCGGTGCCGCCAAAGATCACCAGATCGAAATCTTCCACCGGTATGACGCGAGAGACCATTCGGAGATGTCCTTATTCGGGCGCGTATTCAAATTATGTTAGCGCTACCACAATCGCCGGTCATGGTGCAATAGCGCAGGCTGTCGCAAATGGGGGCGCTGCCCCCGTCGCCCAAGGGCGACGCCCCCGGGATATTTCAAGCGCAAAGAAGGCAGGTCGGGCGGGCGCGTTAAGGTTAACGGGAAGGCGATTGGGCCTGGTTGACCGGCGCGGGACGGACATTTGGTCAGACCATGACGCAAAGCAGTTCAAACAGGATCGAGGCCCCGAGATAGGCCGTGCCCCCCGATTGATCAAAGGGCGGAGACACTTCAACCATGTCTGCCCCGACGATATCGAGCCCTTGCAGCGCACGCACCACCTCGAGCGCCTCGAAACTGTTCGGGCCGCCCACCTCGGGCGTGCCGGTGCCGGGCGCGAAGGCGGGATCGACAAAGTCGATATCGTAGCTGACATAGGTGGGGGTGCTGCCGACAATCTCACGCGCCTCAGCCATGACATCGGCAAAACCGCGGGCGAAATATTCCCGGATCGGGATCAGCCGGATGCCGACGCTTTTGGCGAAATCCACATCCTCGCTGTCATACATGGTGCCGCGGATGCCGATCTGCACGACGCGCTTTGGATCGAGCAGACCCTCTTCGACCGCGCGGCGAAAGGGCGTGCCATGGGTATAGAGCTTGCCGCCGAAATAGGAGTGGAAAAGATCCGTGTGGCTGTCGAAATGGACCATGCCCAGGGGGCCATCATCCGCCAGGGCGCGCAGCACGGGCAGCGTGGTCAGATGATCGCCGCCTGCCATCAGCGGCCGGATGCCCTGCGCCTTCATTGCGGCAAAAAAGCGGGTGATACGCTCCATGGTGTCCATCAGATCGGCCGGGTTCGGGCCGACATCGCCAAGATCGGCGCAATTGGCCGCCTCGAACGGCCGGATCCCGGTGGCGTCGTTCTGGGCCCGGATCATGGTCGACATGTCGCGGATCTGGCGCGGCCCGTGGCGGGGGCCGGGCCGGTTGGTGGTGCCGGCATCCCAGGGCACGCCGACCAGACCGATATCGACCTCACCGATGCGGGCATGGTCAAGCGTCATCTGCGGCAACCGCATGAAGGATGGAACACCCGCGAAACGCGGCAGGTCAAAGCCCGAAACGGGTGTGAAAAACGGATCGGACATATGCGGATTTTCCTTTCCTGTCGGCGCGCAGGCTACTCGGGATTTTCCCATGCGTCCACGTGAATACCGAGAAATGGCCCTGTCACGGCAGCTGACATCTGCGGTGACATCAGGCCTCCAGCTCGGCATCCCAATAGAGGAAATCCAGCCAGCTTTCATGCAGATGCCCGGGCGGAAATTTGCGCCCGGTATTGCGCAGTTCACCGGCCTGCGGGCGGCGCGGTGGTTTGCGCAGCGAAAGCCCCGAACGGCGCAGCGATTTCGACCCCTTTCGCAGGTTGCATTCCGAACAGGCCGCAACGACATTTTCCCATGATGTGATGCCGCCTGATGCGCGCGGCACGACATGGTCAAAAGTCAGATCGCCACTGGCACCGCAATACTGGCACGAGAAATGATCGCGCAGAAATAGGTTGAACCGGGTGAAGGCCACCCGCTTTTGCGGCCGGACATAATCCTTCAACACCACGACCGAGGGGATACGAATCTCGATACTGGGCGAGCGCACGACCTCGTCATATTCGGCGATGATCTGGACCCGGTCGAGATAGGACGCCTTGATCGCCTCCTGCCAGGGCCAGAGCGACAGCGGGTAATAGGAAAGCGGCCGGTAATCGGCGTTCAGCACCAGGGCCGGGTGTTGCTTCAACGCCCCCGGTTCGCGGGTGAATTCGGTTCTGAAACTTGTTTCAACCCTGCCATGCATCACAGACTCCGCCTCTACCCCCGTAAACCCGTTTTCGGGCAGCAGGGCGGGTGCCAGCCGCCCCTGCCATGACCGGACTATATCTGGCGAAATTCGTCTGACAAGCCCTACATTTGGGGGGTTGGAGCGCGGCCCCGTGCAATGCCGCTGCCACCGGGCCGACAGAGGCGGGGTGCGGGTGGCGAGTGGGTGATTTTTGAGTATTTGGACAAAGAAGAAGGGAAAGGCGGAGGCAGGTGAACATACGCCTGGCGGTGGCGTTACGCGTCCCGATCAAGGCCAAGGCGTTGCCGGATGAAGGCCAGCGCGACCGACAGCCCATCGGGCGCGATACCATGGCCGGTGCCTTTCATGACATGGGCATAGACATCGATGCCCGCGCCTTGCAGCGCTTCGGCGGCCGCGGGCAATGATTCCGGTGGCACCACATCATCGCTATCGCCATGGATCAGCAGAACCGGCGGGCGCGACACGATCTCATCTGCCAGCGCTTCGGGCTCCATCAGGCGGCCCGAAAACCCCACGACACCGGCAAAAGCCGCCTCCCGGCGCGGCGCGACATGCAGCGCCATCATGGTGCCCTGCGAAAAGCCCACCAGAACGACCCGGTCCGGCGTCACGCCCTCAGCCGCGATCATCGCATCGAGAAAGCTGTTCAGCTCGACCACCGCGCGCGCCATCGCCTCGGCGGCCAGATCCTCGGGCGAGCCATCAAGCCAGGGGATCGGAAACCACTGATAGCCCATCGGATTGACGGTGGAGCGTTCCGGCGCATCCGGCGCGATGAAAACAGTGTCGGGCAGATGCGGGCCGAGCGTGTCCGCCAGCCCCAGAAGATCACGGCCATCGGCACCGTAACCATGCAGAAATATCACCAGGCTGTCGCCCTGCCCCGACGCGGCTTCGCGGCGGCCAAATTCCAGTGTCGGTGTCATCTGATGCCTTCTCGTTCTTTTGCCACGCGGTAGTAGGCCCAAAGAACGCGCGCGGCAACCGATCGCCAAGGCGACCAGGCCTGTGCCATCGCGCGCATTTCACGCTCCTTGGGGCGCGCGGGCAAGCCATAAAGGATACGCGCGGCCTCCTGCAAGGCCAGATCGCCGGGCGCAAAGACATCGGCGCGGCCAAGTGAGAACATGGCGTAGATCTCGGCCGTCCAACTGCCGATGCCGGGCACTTCGGTCAGCGTGGCGATGACCTGATCATCGGGTGCGTCGCGCAGGGCGCGGTAGTTGATGCGCGCATCGGCCAGCGCCCGGGCTGAGCCGATTTTCTGACGGCTGAGACCGCAGGCGCGCAGATCATCATCGCTGGCCCAGATGATCTTGCGCGGGCCGGTCAGCCCCGCCGCCCTGAGCCGCCCCCAGATCGCATTGGCGGCCGCAACCGAGACCTGCTGGCTGACAATGGCGCTGAGGATCTGGGCAAAGCCATCGCCGCGACGGCGCAACGGCAGCGGCCCGGTCTGATCCAGCGCATGGGCCATGCGCGGGCAGGCCTGCGCCAGCCAGGTCGCGCCTTCGGCCACGCAATCCAGGTCTTCGATGATGCGTCCAACCAAAGCGCGCGCCCCTTTTCGCGGCCAGCCTGTCACAGCCGGTGCAGCTTGCCAATCCCGCCATGTATTGCGGGCCGGGGGCCGCTCCGAAGTGATTGCCGCCAGGATTGTTGCCGCCAGAATGTTCGCAATGATTGCCTAAACTGTGCGTTCACGCACAGAGTGATTTGGCTTGCGGGGCTTTCCATCGGCACTGAACGGGGCTAGCGGTGGGGCCATGACTGACGTCGTCAACACCATCGAAGGCGACGCCCGCGCCCGCCGCAATGTGATTGTTCTGGTTGCCATGCAGGCAATTCTGGGCAGTCAGCTGCCGATGGTGTTCATCGTCGGCGGGCTGGCCGGCCAGATGCTGGCCTCGAACCCCTGCCTTGCGACATTGCCGATATCGCTGGTTGTTTTCGGGTCGATGACCACGGCCCCGTGGATTTCGACCTTCATGCAGCGCTATGGCCGCATGGCGGGCTTTATGGTCGGGGCGGGCGGCGGCGCGATCGGAGCGGCCGTGGCGGCCTATGGGCTTTATGCCAGTTCTTTCCCGATCTTTCTTCTGGGCTCCTATTTCACCGGCATCTATGTGTCGGCGCAGGGGTTTTATCGCTTTGCCGCCGCCGATGCGGCCTCGGATGCGTTCCGGCCCAAGGCGATTTCCTATGTGATGGCGGGCGGGCTGGCATCGGCGCTGATCGGGCCGCAGCTGGTCAAGGCCATGGGCGACGTGACGATCACGCCCTTTCTGGGCGTCTATATGGCGATTGTGGCGCTCAACCTTTTCGGCACGCTGTTATTTCCGTTCCTGAACCTGCCCAAGCCAGTCGCGGCCGCAACCGAAGGCCCCGCAGGCCGCAGCCGGCGCGACATGCTTCGCGATCCGCGCATCATCACCGCGATCATCGTCGCCATGGTATCTTATGCCCTGATGAACCTTGTCATGACATCGACACCGCTGGCCGTGGTCGGGGCCGGGTTCGAGCCCGAGCACGCCGCCGATATCGTATCGGCCCATGTCCTGGCGATGTATGTGCCGTCCTTTTTCACCGGCCATCTGATTGCGCGTTTCGGAACCCATCGGATCATGTCGCTTGGCCTGCTGATCCTGGGCGGTGCCGGGGTGGTGGCCCTGACCGGAATGGAGATTGGCCATTTCTTTGTCGCACTTGTTCTTTTGGGGGTGGGATGGAATTTCGGCTTCATCGGCGCCACCACACTTTTGACAGCCGCCCATGCCCCCGAAGAACGCGGCCGGGTGCAGGGCATGAATGACGCCATCGTCTTTGGCATGGTGACGGTGGCCTCGCTGGCCTCGGGCGGGTTGATGAACTGTTCCGGCGGATCGGTTGTGGCCGGTTGGTCAGCGGTCAACCTGGCCATGATGCCGTTTTTGGCGCTGGCGGCGGCGGCGCTGATCTGGCTGTGGCTGCGCCCGCCAACGACCCCCTGAGGCAGCGTCAGGACCGGCCCGCGCAACTGCCAAGCTCGGCCATTGTGGCGCGTGCGATAATGCGCTCCTCATCGGTGGGAATAACCAGAACCGGCACCGCACCGGCACCGATCCGGGTGGCGTTGTCAGCATTGGCCTCGGGCGCGATGGCGAGGCCCAGGAACGCCAGGCGTTCCAGCGCCCGGGCCCGAATGGGGGCGGCATGTTCGCCAATGCCGCCGGTAAAGACCAGCCCGTCAATGCCGCCCAGAACCGCCGCCATGGCCCCGATTTCGCGCGCCAGCCGAAACACGTAATAATCAATCGCCTGTTTGGCCTCAACGGCATGGGCAGACAGCAAGGTGCGCATGTCATGGCTGATGCCCGACAGCCCCTTCAGCCCGCTTTCATGATAGAGAAGATGCATGATCTGATCGGCATTCAGCCCCTCATGATGCATCAGATAAAGCACCACGCCGGGGTCGAGCTGGCCTGATCTCGTGCCCATCGGCAAGCCGTCCAGCGCCGAAAACCCCATCGTCGAGCCAACCGAGCGGCCCGCTTTCATGGCGCAGATCGAGGCCCCGTTGCCAAGATGGGCCACAACCATCCGGCCGGCCGCCAGATCGGGGAAATCACGCGCCAGCACGCCCGATATGTAATCATAGCTCAGCCCGTGAAACCCATAGCGCCGGACGCCGCGCGCGTAATAGCGCCGGGGCAGCGCGAATGTGTCATTGACCCAAGGGTGGCCGCGATGAAACGCGGTGTCAAAGGCCGCGACCTGCACCGCGGCCGGAAACGCCGCGCGGGCGGCCTGCACCGCGGCCAGGTTATGCGGCTGGTGCAGCGGGGCCAGCGGGATCAGCGCGCTCAGCTTCTCGATCATGGCATCATCCAGGCGCACCGGGGCCGACAGATCGGGGCCACCATGAACCACGCGATGGCCGACACCGGCAATGGCGCGCCCGGCGCGCCAGGGCGCGATGGCGTCAAGGATGGCCTGCACGCCGCGCACATGATCGGTGGCCCCAAGCGCCCGGCGCGTCAGCGTGCCCCCTTTCGGCTCCAGCACGAGATGGGCATCGGTGCCAAGTGCCTCGACCTGACCGGTCAGTTCCTCGACCGGTTCCGGCGATGTGTCGTAAAGGCCGAACTTTATCGAGGATGACCCGGCATTGAGGGTCAGGATCACATTCATGGCGAATGCGCCGCAGCAAGCACCGCCACCGCGCAAGAGGCCAGGCGCGCATGTTCATCATCCGACCGGCTGGTCAGGATCACCGGCACAGACGCCCCCAGAACCACGCCCGCCGCCTTGGCAGCGGCCAGATAGGTCAGCGCCTTGAACAGGATATTTCCCGCCTCAAGCCCCGGCACCAGCAAGATATCGGCGCGCCCCGCGACCGGCCCGCCCACCCCCTTGACCGCCGCCGCATGGCTGCTGACGGCGATATCCATCGCCAGCGGCCCCTGCACCGAGCCGCCGGTAATCTCGCCGGCCGCCGCCATGGCCGCAATCGCGGCCGCATCGACCGAGGATGGAATCGCCGGGTTCGCGGTCTCGACCGCTGACAGAACCGCCAGCTTGGGATCCGTGATCCCCAAAGCCCGCGCCAGATCCAGCGCGTTTTGCGCGATCGAGGCCTTGCAGGCCAGATCGGGCGCAATATTGATGGCCCCGTCGGTGATGAACAGCAACCGGTCCTGGCCCGGCACATCCATGGCAAAGGCATGGCTCAGGCGGCGCGCGGTGCGCAGGCCGCCATCGCGTTTCAGGATCGCGCGCAGCAAATCATCTGTATGCAGATGGCCCTTCATCAGCGCCCCGGCCCGGCCCTCATGCACCAGCGCCACGGCGCGCGCGGCAGCAGCGGCATGATCGGCGATATCGATGATCTCGATGCCGGTGATATCGGCCCCCAGCTCCTGCGCGGCGGCGGCGATCTTATCGGCGCAGCCGACCAGAACCGGATCAATCAGCCTGTGGTCGCGGCCCAACAGCGCGCCCTGCAGCGCCTCGGCGCTTTCCGGCGCGACAACGGCTGTCGGCAGCGGGGCCAAAGGGCGGGCAGCATCGGCAAGGCGCGCGAAATGGATGTGATCGGTCATCGGGAACTTTCGTTTGGCTGTTCGGGGATGGCGTGGGCAGATCAGGTGCCGACCATGGCCAGCGCAATGCCTGCGGTTTCCAGCCCTGCGCGCACCGTGCGCGCGATCTGCAAGGCCGCGTCATTGTCGCCATGCAGACAGATGGTATCAATCCGGGCCGGGATATGGACACCGCTCTCGGCGATGATGGCATCGGCCTGGACCATTTTCACCACCCGCAGCGCGGCATGGGCCGGGTCCTGGATCACGGCCCCTTGCTGCGACCGGTCGACCAGCGTGGCATCGTCATTATAGGCGCGGTCGGCAAATATCTCACCGGCCCAGTTGCACTCCAGCGCCGCAACCGCGCGCTCTTGCGCGGTGGCCGCCAGCACAAAGATGATCACATCGGGATCGACCGACAGCGCCGCCTCATAACAGGCCCGCGCCATCGCCTCATCTTCCGCGCACATATTCGCCAGCGCCCCATGCAGCTTGAAATGGCGCACCTCGGCCCCGTTCGCATTGGCCATGCCCCGGATCGCGCCGAACTGATAGCGGATGGCGTTTTGCAGATCCTCGGTGGCCATCTGCATCCGGCGCCGGCCAAAGCCCTGCAGGTCGGGAAATCCGGGATGCGCGCCGATACCGACGCCATGGGTGGCGGCGGTTCGGATCGTTTCGGCCATCACGCTCGGGTCGCCACCATGAAAGCCACAGGCCACATTGGCCGAGGTCACCACCTGCAAAATGTCGGCGTCGCGCCCCATCACCCAAGGCCCATAGCTTTCGCCCATATCCGCATTCAGATCAACGCTGGTCGCCATGGTTCATTCCTCCGGGTCGTGGATGGCAGAGATCACCCCGCCCACCAATTGATAGGACAGAAGGTCGGGAATGTCAGCAGGGTTGCGGACCCGCGACACCACGCCATCGGGCAGGGATTTGCGATGCCCGGCGGCGGCGGCGCGGGCGGCAAGGGCCGCGTCCAGTGTGACAAAGCGAAACCGGATCGGCGCGCCGGGGCTGGCCTGTGCCACCCGCGCCAGATCGGCCGAAATCACGGTGGCAATACGCGGGTAGCCGCCCATTGACTGGCATTCCGGCAACAAGACAAAAGGCGCGCCGTCGCCGATCACCTGAATGTCGCCGGGCACGATGATTTCTGACAATATCCCCAGATGCGCCGCCTGCGAGAACCCCGCGCCATCATGCGACATGCGCGCCCCCATGCGACTGGCGCGGGCGTCTTTGATGAATTCCGTGGCCTCGAACCGGGCCAGTGTTTCGGCACCGAACTGCCCGGTCTGGACTGATGGCAAAATGCGGATGATGCCGCCGCCAAACCGATCCTCTGGGGTCAGTTTCAGCCCGCCGGGATTGGGCGCGGGCGTGCAGGGCAGCGCCGCCCCTGCGATCAGCCGGGCTCCAATTCCCGCCGCCAGATGGGCCGAGCGCGCGCCCAGAATGCGCGGTGCGCTCAGCCCCGCCACGCTGAGATAGCCGTAACTGCCCGCCAGCGCGCCGCCGATTTTCAGCTCCGCCCCCTTGGGCAGCAGAAAACTGCCCGGCCAGGGCAGCCTTGTGCCGTCAAGCTCCGCCACCATCGGCGCGCCGGTCAGCGCGATCAACAATGAGGCCCCATCGGCGCGAAACCGCCCCCCCGCCCCGGCCATTTCAATGGCCAGGGCATCGCCCGCGGGCTGCAACATCAACGCCGCCCCTTCGGCCAGCGCCAGCGGGTCCATCGCGCCGCCCTGCGACAGGCCCTTGGCAAGAAACCCCGGCCGCCCGTAATCCTGCAGGCTGAGGCCCGGGGCCGCCTCGATGATCTGCAAGGCGGCACTCATGGCAGCGCCTCAGCCATTGCCGCCTGGCCGGTTTCAAGCCCCGCGACCGCATCTTCATATTCCATCACGCTGACCGGGCGATATGTGATCTCATCGCCGGCATTGAGCGCAAAGGGCGTGTCGCTGTGCTGCCGGAACCCGTCAAACGCCGCCTGCCCGATCCAGCGCCAGCCGGTCTGCGTATCAACCGGAAACATCACCATCTGCCGGATCGCCAGCCCCAACCCGCCCTTGGGCACCAGCGGGTTCAATTCGGTCTTGCGGGGGATATCGAACATCTCGGGCAATTGCCCCAGATAGGGCAGCCCCGGCGCAAAACCGATGGTCAGCACCCGCAGCCGGGTTTGCGCAATCGCCGCGATCACCGCCGCCTCCGGCAGCCCCACCATGGCCGCGGCTTCCTCCAGTTGCGGCCCATGATCCCCGCCAAACACCGCCGGAATGCGCCACAGCTTTCGGTTATGCGGCAGCCCCTCGGACAGCCAGTCGCGCGACGCCAACAGCGCCTGCACCTGATCCTCAAGCGCGCCGTGATCAACCAGATCGGGATCAAACCGCAAAAATACCGATTTCAGAGAGGTCGCCGTTTCCGCAACCCCGACCCAATTGGCAGCGTCCACTGCGGCGCGAAAGGCCAGCACGGCCGTATTGACCGGCATCGACAGGTGATCGGCAAAGGCCAGCAAAAGGCTGGCCTCTCCCATCCGGTGCAGGGTCGGAAACTGCGGCGGCGGCATTGGCGGCTCTCCTTGCGGGTGGCGGTTTTGCTGGCTCGCAGACATGGTGATCGGCTTTGCCGGACCTTGCAACCCGATTGCACCAAGGCCTGCCGCGCGGGCGGATTTTTCGGCCCGCGACGCCGCAGCCCTCTTGTGCGCCGGGCGGCAATCTCTTATCGAATGCCGCGGGCCGGTCTAGCTCAGCTGGTAGAGCATCTGATTTGTACTCAGGTGGTCGGGGGTTCGAGTCCCTCGACCGGCACCAACAGCCCCGCCCCAGATCGGCGGGCAAAAAAGCGCGGTTTCACCCCGGCAATTGCGCCATGACAACACGGTCGCGCCCATCGAGATCTTGCCGCACCCCAAGATCGATCAGGCCCGCATTGCGAAAAAAACCTGCAACATCAGCGCTCTGGCTTGGTCCGATCTCGACCATAAGAATGCCGCCCGGTGTCAGGTGGCGCGCCGCCCCCTCGGCAATGCGGAGATAGGCGCTCAGCCCGTCTGCACCATCGCTCAGGGCATGATGCGGATCATGTTGGGCCACTTCGGGGGCCAGATCCGCCATTTCATGCGCCCCGATATAGGGCGGGTTGGACAAGATCAGCGCAAAGCGCCCGGAAATCTCCGAAAACCAGTCGGATTCGCGGCAATCAATCCGATCCGCGACGCCATGGCGCGCCGCATTGGCCGCTGCCACCGACAGGCAGGCCGGGTCGATATCGGTGGCCAGCGCGCTCGCCCCCGGCCATTCGGCCAGCAATGTCACCGCAATGATCCCGGTGCCGGTGCCCAGATCGGCAAAGCGCGCCACCGGGCCCAGATCCAGCGCCGCCGCAATCAGGGTCTCGGTTTCCGGCCGCGGGTCCAGGGTTTCGCGTGCAACCCGAAATTCGCGGCCCCAAAAGAGCCTGCGGGACAGAATGCGCGCGACCGGTTCACGACTTGAACGTCGATTCAGAAACGACTGATATCGTTCGATTTCATCTGGTTTCAAATCCCGATCCGGCGTGATTGACAATCGCCCCGCCGGCACCTTGATCACCTCGGCCAGCAAAACCCGTGCATCGCGCGCGGCCCCGTCGATACCCTTTGCTGCCAACCGCGCCACCCCGGCCGCCAATGCCGCGCGCAGCGTGGTCATTCCATCTCGGCCAGCAGGCGGGCCTGATCATCGGCGGTCAGCGCGTCGATGATCTCATCGAGATCGCCGGTCATCACCTGATCGAGCTTGTAAAGCGTCAGGTTGATGCGGTGATCGGTGACGCGGCCTTGCGGGAAATTATAGGTTCGGATGCGCTCGGATCGATCGCCCGATCCGACCTGGCTCTTGCGGTCGGCGGCGCGTTCATCATCCATGCGCTGGCGTTCCAGATCATACAGCCGGGCGCGCAGAACCGACATTGCAATCTCACGATTGCGGTGCTGCGACTTCTCAGACGAGGTGACCATCAGCCCGGTCGGCAAATGGGTAATGCGCACCGCGGAATCGGTGGTGTTCACATGCTGCCCGCCGGCCCCGCTGGCGCGCATCGTATCAATGCGAATATCGGTGGCGGGGATGTCGATATCGACCTCTTCGGCCTCGGGCAGAACCGCGACGGTGGCCGCCGAAGTATGAATGCGCCCGCCCGATTCCGTGCTGGGAACCCGCTGCACCCGATGCACGCCGCTTTCATATTTCAGCCGCGCAAACACGTTCTCGCCGGTGATATGGCCGATCAGTTCCTTGATGCCGCCAAGCTCGGTCAGGCTTTCCTCGATGATCTCGAATTTCCAGCCGCGCGCCTCGGCGTAGCGTTGATACATGCGCAGCAGGTCGGCCGCGAACAAAGCCGCCTCATCGCCGCCGGTGCCGGGGCGGATCTCGATCATCGCGGGCCGGGCATCGGCGGCGTCGCGCGGCAAGAGCGACAGCTTGAGCGCCTGTTCGGCCTCTGGCAGGGCGGCGCGCAGGACCGGCAGTTCCTCCTGCGCCAGCGCGGCCATTTCCGGGTCATCCAGCAGCGCCTCGGCCTGCGAAATCTCCGATTGCAGCGCATGAAAGGCCGCGATCTGTTCGACCACCGGTTTCAGATCCGAATATTCCCGCGCGATACCGGCAATGGCATCGGCCGCCGGGCCGGCATTCAGCTGCGCTTCGAGAAACTCGAACCGTTCGGTGATCTGTCTCAGGCGCTCTGCGGGCAACATGGGGGCGGTTTGGCGCGGGCGGGCGGGGCCGTCAAGGGGCGTTCGGGCCAAGCGCGGCGTTCAGATCGGCGATGATCGCCGCCACACGGGCCCGGTTCGCGCCCAGATCAGAGCGGCCAAAGCGCGACCGCGAGAATATGGTGACCCTCGTGCCGGTCTGTGTTTGCGTCAGCCGGATCGACACCGCGTCGGGAAATCTGATGATCGGCGTGCGAACGATATAGGTGACAAACCCGTCCGATGCGGTGCCCGCAAGGCGGCTGGTCAGCGGGCGGGCGGCCATGATGGCGTCAAGCGCTGCGGCAATATCGGCGGGCGGGGCGGCCAATTGCAGCGCCGGGTCATCGCCATCGCCATCGCGCAGCAGGTAGGAATTGGGCGTGGCGGGGCGCGGCGCGGTTTCGGGATCGACATGCCAGCGCGCAACCGGCATCGGCGCGGTGCGGATCAGGACCAGGAGCACCCCGACAAGGGCCACCGAAATCAGAAATATCAGCCATGACAGGCGCATCTTCCGGTCACCTCCCGCACTGCTGTGGCACCATTCCGGCCACGGTCACCCCATTCAGATCCATCGCTCAGATCCCGCCTTTCAATTGCGCCCAAAGCAGCCGGCCACGGCGCGAAAATTCGCTTTCATCCAGCATGCCCTCGATCACCCGCCCCGGAACATCACGGGCCATTGTCAGCGTTGTTTTCGTGCGCCAAAGCGCCAGCAGGGCGGGCCGTGCGGGGCGCGCGATTGCCCTGCGCGCGGCCCGGCCCTCGGCCCATTTCGCAAGCCCGCGTTCGGCCAGTTCCCGCACGCCCTGCGATGTGCCATCCAAGAGCGGCACGCGCCCGCGCGCCTCCAGATCCGGCACCGCGCGCAGCAGCCCGGCAATTCCGGCCGCAAAGCCAAGCGCACGGATCGGGGCCTCGGCCTCGGGCGCGGCCCCGAGCGCGCGGGCCGCGGCCCAGACCAGATTGCCCGATGTGGCATCGATATAGGCATCAAAATGGGCCGCATCCTGGAACGGGTCGCGGCTGATATCCCACAGGCGCGCGGTGATCAGACCATCCAGCAGATCGGCGCATTCAGGCGGGATCGCGGCGGCCAATGGTGCCGCCACCTCATGCCCACGCGGCACCCTGCCTGCGGCCATATCCGCCGCCACATCGCGCCAGAATTGCAGCCGCATCTCGGCCATTATCGGCTCTGACACCATCCAGGGCGCGCGCGCCACCTCCAGATTGAACGCATAGAGCGGAAACAGAACCGCGCGCGCCGGTGCCGGGGCCGCCATGGTGGCCAGAAACCGGTCAGGATCACCGCGTTTCACGATCTCGGCGCAGGCGGTCAGGCTCATACCGGGCGCCCCACCGACAGCAGCCGCGTAGCGATGGTTGCAAACCCTGCCGCCGTGACCCGCGCGGCGATAGCGGCCGCGTCACGCATGGCCGGGTATTGCGCCCAATTGGCGCGCAGCCCGTCGCCTGATGTGTCGGTCAACTCGGCACCATCGCAGATCCGGGCATCGCGGGACAGATCGCGCTGCAGGGTGAAAAACGCGCAGCGCGTCATGTCGCCGGCGCCCCGTCGCGCACCAGTTTCCAGATCACCGCATCCAGCAGCGCCTCAAACGAGGCATCGACGATATTGGGGCTGACGCCGACCGTGGACCAGCGCCGCCCTGCCCCATCCTCGCTGTCGATCACCACGCGCGTCACGGCTTCGGTGCCGCCTTGGGTGATCCGTACCTTGAAATCGACCAGCCGGATATCGTCGATATAGCTCTGATAGGGGCCCAGATCCTTGGCCAGCGCCTTGGAAAGCGCATTGACCGGCCCCCGGTCTGATCCCGTTTCATCCATCGATTCACTGACCGACAACATCTTTCTGTCCCCGATCTTGACCACCACCACCGCCTCAGAGAGGCTCACCATCCGGTCATATTTGTTCTTGCGCCGCTCGACCGTCACCTTGTAGCGCTTGACCTCGAAAAATCGCGGCATCTGGCCAAGCGCACGCAGCGCCAGCAGCTCGAAACTGGCCTGCGCGGTGTCATAGGAATAGCCCTGATCCTCGCGCTCCTTGATCTCATCGAGGATCGCAGACAGCGCCGGATCGCCCGGCGCGACCTCCAGCCCGGCCTCGGCCAGACGGCGGCGCAGATTGGATTGCCCGGCCTGATTGGACATCGGGATGATACGGGCATTGCCGGTCAGCTCGGGGGCGACATGTTCATAGGTTGTGGGGTCTTTCAGGATGGCGCTGGCATGCAGCCCCGCCTTATGCGCAAAGGCCGAGGCCCCGACATAGGCCGCCTGGCGCATCGGCACCCGGTTCAGGATATCATCCAGCCTGCGGCTGGCGATGGTCAGGTGTTTGAGCGCGTCGCGCGTGATGCCGGTCTGATACTGGCTGGCATAGGGTTCCTTCAGCAAAAGCGTCGGGATCAGCGCGGTCAGATTGGCATTGCCGCAGCGTTCACCAAGCCCATTGAGCGTGCCCTGGATCTGGCGCGCCCCGGCCGCGACCGCAGCCAGGCTGCCCGCGACGGCGGTTTCGGTATCATTATGGGTGTGGATGCCCAGATGGTCGCCCGGAATGCCCGCCTGGATCACCGCGCGCGTGATGCGCCCGATCTCATCTGGAAGCGTGCCGCCATTGGTATCGCACAGCACCACCCATCGCGCACCGGCGTCATGGGCGGCCTTCAGACAGGCCAGCGCGTAATCGGGGTTGGCCTTGTAGCCATCAAAGAAATGTTCCGCGTCAAACAGCGCCTCGCGCCCCTGCGCGACCAGATGGGCGATGGATTTGGCAATGTTCTCAAGGTTCTCGGCCTGCGAAATGCCAAGTGCGGTTTCGACATGAAAGACATGCGTCTTGCCAACCAGACAGACGGCCCGCGTGCCCGCATTCAGGACCGCGGCCAGCACCTCATCATTTTCAGCCGACCGCCCGGCCCGCTTGGTCATGCCAAAGGCGGTCATGGTGGCGCGGGTCCTGGGGGCTGCATCAAAAAAGGCGCTGTCGGTCGGGTTCGCGCCGGGCCAGCCGCCTTCGATATAGTCAAGCCCGAGCTGATCGAGAAGCGTGGCAATCTGCTGCTTTTCGGCGGTGGAAAACTGCACGCCCTGGGTCTGTTGGCCATCGCGCAGCGTCGTGTCATAGAGGAAAAGACGGGTGCGGGTCATGGTGCCCCCCCCGCCCGGCCCCGCCGGGCAGCGCCCGACCCTCCCCCCGGGAGGGCGCTTTTGCGCGGGTGCGGTTGCAAGTAGCTTTGCGGATGTTGCGATGCTGTGGATGCCATGAGGCTGGAGCGCGCCCACCCAGGCTCGGGCGCTGCCCTGTGATGTAGACAGGGTCATTTGAAGTTCTCCAACAAAGAGGAATCAAAATTGCTACCAATGGACCATTTCGGCCCATCCGGCGTATCCTCAACCAATACACCAGATTTCTGCATTACATTGCGAATTTCGTCTGCACGTGAAAAGTCTTGCCGCCTCCGTGCTTCCTGCCGTTCGCGAAGTAAAGAATTCACTAGGACTTCAATCTCTTTTGGATAAATCCCGACCCAGCCAACACCTGAAAATGACAACAGATCAACTTTGGTATTCTCAGTAAACAAGCCCAACAAAATCATTGATCCCAGCAATGCATTGGCAGAATTTGGGTCACCCTTTTTTGCAAGTTGATGCATCTTGGCAATTGCTGCATGAGTGTTGAGATCATCACAAAGCGAACTTATCACTTCGGGATCTGCCTGGTATGTATTGTCGCTGCTATACAGGAGCCAGTTTTCTGGAGTTAAATTCAAGTGTGAGGATTTCAATCGATCGAACCAGTCTCTTAGCGTCCGCTCCGCCTCCTTCGCCTTTTTCTCCGTCCAATCCATCGGCTTCCTATAATGCGTCTGCAAGAACACGAAGCGGATCACCTCGCCCGGCACGCCTTGGTCCAGCAAATCCCTTACCGTAAAGAAATTGCCCAAAGACTTGGACATCTTCTTGCCCTCGACCTGCAACATCTCGTTATGCATCCAGTAACGGGCAAACTCCCCTTCCGGGTGGGCGCATTTGCTCTGCGCGATCTCGTTCTCGTGATGCGGGAATTGCAGGTCCAGCCCGCCGCCATGAATGTCAAAGCTTTCGCCAAGCAATTCATGCGCCATCGCCGAGCATTCGATATGCCAGCCCGGTCGCCCCCGGCCCCAGGGTGATGGCCAGCCCGGCAGATCATCGCTCGACGGCTTCCACAGCACGAAATCCATTGGGTTTCTCTTGTAGGGTGCCACCTCGACCCGGGCCCCCGCGATCATGTCATCGACCGTGCGGCCCGACAGCTTGCCATATTGCGCCCGCCAGCTATCGACGGCAAACAGCACATGGCCCTCGGCTTCATAGGCATGGCCCCTGGCGATCAGCTCTTCGATCATCGCCACCATCTGCGGAATGAAGACGGTCGCGCGCGGCATGTGGTCCGGCTCCAGCGCGCCCAAAGCGCCCATGTCCTTGAGATACCAGCCGATGGTCTCATCGGAGCGTTCCTGGACCAATTCTTCCAAACTCCCCGCCGCGCCTGCCTCTTTGCGGGCCAGGGCGGTGGCATTTATCTTGTCATCAACATCGGTGAAATTGCGCACATAGGTGACGTGATCGGCCCCATAAACATGGCGTAACAGCCTGTAAAGAATATCAAAAACCACCACCGGCCTGGCATTTCCCAGATGCGCCCGGTCATAGACCGTGGGCCCGCAGACATACAT
Source organism: Alterinioella sp. (assembly GCF_058343375.1). Lineage (NCBI taxonomy): Bacteria > Pseudomonadati > Pseudomonadota > Alphaproteobacteria > Rhodobacterales > Paracoccaceae > Alterinioella > Alterinioella sp. The sequence goes on along the minus strand of NZ_JBTUJH010000088.1, from coordinate 3,245 downwards.
CCGCACATTCTTAGGGTCGAGCGGTTCGAACCGCTCTTTCTTGCGGGTTTTGGTATTGTGCAGGGTGATCTTGGTCATAAGAATTTCCTCGCGCGGGTGCCCGGCGGGGGTAGCAACTTAGAACCTGGGATGGAAGTAAGGATTGAGACCCGCCTGACGATGTCAGATGGGAATGCAGCAGATAATGGGCAGGGTCCGGGCCATGGCACCACTTTAGCCATGCGGATGGGCGCTGCCAAGCCCGGTGAAATTGCCCGCCTGGGCAATTGACAAATCAGGGATGAAATGCGCCCCTGCGGGCTGGCAAAAGACGCGCGGAGCTCACCATGCGGCAATCACGACGGATTACCACGCTGAACGGCGACAGCGCCGATGATGGCTGGGGCCTGTTCAATCTGGCGCGCAAGCGCAAGGCCGCCGGTGCGCGCATCATCGAGCTGACCCAAGGCGAGCATGATATCGGCACCGATGCCCGCATTCTTGCGGCGATGCATGGCGCCACATTGCGCGGCGTGACCGGGTATTCACCGGTGGCAGGCATCGCCAAGCTACGGGAAACAATCGCAAAAAGGCTGACGGAGCGCACCGGCGTGGCGACCACTCCCGATCATGTGCAGATCACGCCGGGTGGTCAGGCGGGGCTGTTTGCGGCCCATATGGCGGCTTGTGATCCGGGCGACGGGGCGCTGTATATCGACCCCTATTACGCCACCTATCCCGCCACATTGCGGGCCGTTGGTGCGATTCCGCTGGCGGTCGAGGCGCGGTCTTGCGATGGGTTTCAACCGCGTGCCGAGGCCATTGCCGCAAAAGCCGCCGGCGCGAGATCGCTGCTGATCAACACGCCCAACAACCCGACCGGCGCGGTCTATTCATCTGATACCATTGCCGGAATTTCCGGGGTGGTGCGCGACCATGACCTGTGGCTGATCTCGGATGAGGTCTATGACACGCAGGTCTGGGAAGGGTGCCATCTGAGCCCGCGCGCCTTGCCGGATATGGCCGAGCGCACGCTTGTGGTGGGCTCATTGTCGAAGAGCCACGCGATGACGGGCTCGCGGTTGGGATGGGTCGTCGGACCGCCCGAAGTTATTGAAAATCTTACATATCTCGGCAATGCCACCACCTATGGCGTGCCCGGTTTCGTGCAGGAGGCGGGGTTGCATGCGCTGTCTCTGGGGCCCGAATTCGAGGAAGAAATCGCCGCCCCCTTCCGCCGCCGCCGCGCCATTGTGCAGCGGCTGGTCGCAGGCCAGAATCTGGTGCGCGCGATCCCGGCGCAGGGTGCGATGTATACCATGTTGGACATTCGCGCGACCGGGCTTTCGGGCGAAGAATTTGGCCGCAAATTGCTCGATCAGGAAAACATCGCGGTGATGCCGGGGGAAAGTTTTGGCCATGCAGCGGCCGGTCATTTGCGGCTGGCGCTGACGGTCGAGGATGATCTGCTGGAGGATGCGGTGGCGCGGCTCTTGCGGCTGGCGGAGCGGCTTGCCGGGTAAAAAGTGACGCATGTGTCATTTATTTTTGACGCAAGTGTCACTTTTATAGCGCGTCGCGCCTGATCGGATTCGAGCATTCATCACCCGGACCGAGGCAGCCTTCGCGCAATCGAATGCGTTCGGGTCGGCCGGTGAATTCGATTTGGCGCGACGCGCTCTGGCTGCCACCCGCTGACACGGCTTGCCGATTTACTTAACATGTGCATTATCTGGCGCGAGCGGAGGGATAAGACATGGATCATGACGAGTTGGTGAAATGGTCGGCGCGGGCCGCAGCCTGGGCGCGCGATTATCACGCCGGGCTGCGCGACCGCCCGGTGCGCCCGCAGGTCACACCGGGCAGCATCCGGGCCGCATTGCCCGCCGCAGCCCCCGAAGCGCCCGAGCCGATGGAAGACATCTTTGCCGATTTCGAACGTCTGGTGCCGGGTAACATGACCCATTGGCAGCACCCGCGTTTCTTTGCCTATTTCCCGTCCAATGCCGCCCCCGCCTCGATGCTGGCGGAACAATTGGCCAATGCGATATCGGCGCAGGGCATGTTGTGGCAGACCGCCCCGGCAGCCAATGAGATCGAAGAACAGATGATCACCTGGCTGGCCGGGGCGATGGGGCTGCCAGAGGCGATGCGCGGCACCATCCATGACAGCGCCACCACCGCCACGTTCTGCGCCGTGCTGACGATGCGCGAACGGGCCCTGGACTGGGCCGGATTGACGCAAGGCCTGAGCGGCGGCCCGCGTTTGCGGATCTATGCGTCGCAAGAAACCCACAGCTCGATCGACAAGGCGGTGCGGCTGGCCGGGATCGGGCAGGATAACCTGGTCAAAGTGGCGCTGCGCGATGATCTGTCGATGGATCCGGAGGCTCTGAGGGCCGCGATTGCGGCCGATCGCGCGGCGGGGCATCTGCCGGCGGGGGTGGTCTTTTGCGCCGGGGGCACATCCGTGGGGGCTTTCGACGATATTGGTGCCGGGCTGGCGGTGGCGCGGGCGGCGGGGATTTACACCCATGTCGATGCCGCCTGGGCCGGATCGGCGATGATCTGCCCCGAGTTCCGGACGCTTTGGGCCGGGGCCGAGGGCTGCGATTCGATCGTCTTCAACCCGCATAAATGGATGGGGGTTCAGTTCGATTGTTCGGTGCAGTTTCTGGCCGATCCCAGGCCACAGGTGCGCACCATGGGGTTGCGGCCGGATTATCTGGAGACGCTGGAGGGCGGTGCGGTGACCGATTTCAACGAATGGACATTGCCTTTGGGGCGGCGGTTCCGGGCGTTGAAACTGTGGTTCGTGCTGCGCGCCTACGGGCTGGAGGGGCTGCGCGCGATGATCCGCAACCATGTCGCCTGGGTGGCGGAGCTGCGCGACAAGGTCGCGGCGATTGGCGAGCTGGAAGTGGTGACCGAGCCGCGGTTGGCGCTGTTTACCTTTGCCCATCGCGGTGGCGATGGCGCGACGGAAGATCTGATCCGGGCAGTGAATGCCGATGGCCGGATCTATCTGACCCAGACCCGGCACAAGGGGCGGTTCGTGATCCGCATGATTGCGGGCAGTTTCGCCTGCACCCGCGAGGATGTGATGATGGTCGAGACTGTGTTGCGGGAGATGCTGGCCTGAACCGGGTCGGTGGCGGCGGCCCCCCCCCCGGGGGGGGGGGGGGGCCCCCCCCCCCCCCCCCGGGGTTGAGGAGAGGGTAAGGGGGGGGGGGGGGCGGGGGGGGGGGGGGGGGGGGGGGGGGGGG